>JAFVTZ010000025.1 GCA_017502965.1 Clostridia bacterium | reverse complement strand
TCGAGTAATGTGGGGTCTTTGAGATATTTTTTCATTTTTCTGAAAGCCATCGCAAAATACGCGCCCGAACATATACGCTCATCCATAACAACTCCGAGCGGAATACAGCGTTCAAAAACAATTTCTCCGCCCTTTCTTTTGGGCACTTCCCTGAGGTTACCCATTGTTATAAATACGCTTGTAGTTCCGAATTCATAACAGTGGTGATAAATATGATTTGTTCTTATAGAAATAAGATTTGAAATTACAAGACTGTTATGGAAAGGTGACATATCAATAATGAATTTCGGAAGCAGACCGTATCTGTCAAGCAATTTGAATAATCTGACTCCCCATCTTGCAAGACCGGGGACACTAAGTAAAAACTTAATAATTTTTTCGGTGCCGTTATTCTCAGGGGTTTCGCGGTTGGAATTTACATATTCTTCAATAGTATTATGTATATCGAAAATTGTATCCTCAATATCAAAATACATTTTCGACATTGTGCCGTTATCTGCTCTTCCGCTTTTTAAAACAACCATTGCTATGGCATATTCTTTTCTTGCATAAGCCTTGCTATTAACTATAAAGCGGTTGAGTTCAGGAAACTCTGCCATAGTTCTCATATAAGCCGCAACTATAACATCCATGTGGCTGAGCGTTACCCCTTGCTTTCGCTTTTCGTTCAGGTAATCCTGAATAGGGTCATAAGGAATATCAATGGTTATCATATTCATTGAATCCACACGTTTACTCATAATATGAGCCGCAACAGTATACATCGGGTCGGTATTCTTTAGCCTTCTTCCGTCTGCTCGCATAACTTCTCCTCACTACCGCATAAGCGATTTTTAAAATAAATTACAAGCCTATAATACCATATTTCGACATTTTTTACAACTGTTTTTTGAACAAATTATGAACGGGTTTTATCCCGCCTCTCAGCAAATAACCTATCGACATTATAACCGCAAAGAATATAAGATAAAACAGGGCAGGAAAAGAAAACTCACCCTTTTCTGCCGCTTGTTTAAAGGGGACAACACCGTGAGCATAAAACGCCGCAAACACCATAAAAAGCGATGATACCGCCGCCAAAACAGGCATTACTTTATTCTTAAAAATATGCTTTTTATCGTTTTTTAATGCAAATACAATAAAAATCGGGATATAAAATCCGTATATACTGATTACAGGAAGTTCTGATGAATCGAATGCAAAAACGCCCAAAAAATTGCGATCGCTGAGTTTTGCACCGTAAAAGAAAAACAGCCACAATGAACTTATAAAAAGGGCTATTACCGCCGAGTTTACGGGCATTTTGGTTATCCTATCAATTCGGGAGAAAATTTTAGGCGCAGGACCTTCTCCCCTTACTGCAAGAGAGTAAAACCCGCGTGTGCAAGCGAGCATATTTCCGTTTAATGTGCCAAGGCAGGATATTGCAATAAAACTGTTAAGAATATTGCCGCCCACTTTACCGAATATATTCCTGAATGCCGCGGCAGCACCCTCTGCCCTTAAAACTTCTACCGAAGCATCACCCACAAGACCTATAAAATATGCAATATAAACCGAGATTATTATAACCGCACCTATAGACAGCGCTATCGGCAGATTGCGATTTGCGTTTTTCAGTTCTGCATTTATTGCGGTTGCCAATATCCAGCCTTCATAGGCAAAAGAAGCCGCCGTCACCGCCGCAAAAACACTTTCAAAAGATGCGTTTTCATTCATTCCCGAAACAAAAGCCTCGGCAGTATTTCCGTTTATGAGCCCGAGAACTGTACCTATTGTTGCCATAAAAACGAGGGGGATAAGTTTAATTACTGTAGTGCTCACCTGAACTTTACCTGCGATTACGGGAGAGAGTGTATTAACAGCAAATGCAAGGCACATATAAAGTCCTGCCAGAGTCATACAAAGACCGCCCGAAGCATCTTTTACACCGAAAACTATAAGGGTATATTTTGCAGAAACCCAACTGAGCACAGCAGTAAGTGTAGGATAATATATACAGGACAGATACCACCCAAGTCCATAGGCAAACCTCTCACCTACAGCCATCTGAGCGTAATCCACAACTCCGTTTACTTTCACGCAGTTTGCAGCCATATTTGCAAAGGTCAGCACACACAGTATCATTACTGTACCGCCGATTATCCAGGCGGTTATTCCAAGCAGCATATTTCCGCCTGTATAATTCAGAATATCCTGCGCTTTGAAAAATACACCCGAACCTATTACTGCGCCCACTACCATACAGATTGCGGTAAATAAGCCGTATCTTTTTTCAAGTTGTTGGTTTTCCAATATTTTCCCTCCAAAAAAGGCATAATAGCCGTTAAGACTATTATGCCTTCTTTTTCGGTTTTTATTTCTTACCTGTTGAGCCGAATCCGCCCTCGCCGCGCTCGGTATCGGAAAGTGTATTTGTTTCGTTATATTCAACCGCAAGAAAAGGAGTGATAACAAGTTGTGCTATGCGCTCACCGTCTGCTATAGACTGGGCCTCACCCGAATGGTTGTGAAGCGAAACCATTATTTCACCTCTGTAATCGCTGTCAATAACGCCGACCTTATTTGCAGGAGCAAGGCCTCTCTTTGTGGCAATACCGCTTCGGGCATAAATAAGACCTGCATAACCCTCGGGAATTTCGAGTGCAAGACCTGTATGAATAAGTTTTGTTTCTCCTGCTTCTATGGTTACTTCTTTTCCCTCGCAGGCATAAAGGTCAGCACCTGCTGCATACTGCGAGCCGTATGTTGGAGCATGAGCATTTTCATTCAGTTTTATAAAATTTACTTTTATCATTATTTTTCCCTCTCTTATTCGTATATATTCCCCGAACCCATTCTGCGTTCCCATTTGCCGTGAAGCCACTGAACAGAGCCGTTTTCCAATGTCTTTTTAACATCTATTATCCTCTGATTTGAAGAGCCTCTGAATAAAAGGTCCGGACTTTTGAGTTCTTCCATAAATTTTCCGTCAACCAAAACATCAATATTTTCAAGCATTTTTCTCGCGGTTTCGGCATGCCCTACCTTGCCCGATATAATATCCTCATACAAAAAACCTGTATAACACCATATATCTTTATTTGGAAGTTTTTGTTTTATTTCAGAAAGCAAATCCGCTAAATCGGGCTGATTTTCAGGCTCAAACGGCTCGCCGCCAAGCAGAGAAAATCCCGTAATATAATCAGGAGAAAGGGCGGTTATAATCTCATTTTTAACCTTTTCTTCAAAAGGCTTTCCGTAGGAAAAATCCCAAGCCTCTTTGTTGAAACAGTTTTTACAGTGGTGCCTGCATCCGCTGACAAAAAGTGAAACCCTCACCCCTGCGCCGTTAGCAATATCAAATTTTTTGATTAC
>JAFVTZ010000024.1 GCA_017502965.1 Clostridia bacterium | reverse complement strand
TCTTCCTACATTTTTATATGAATCTATTTGGTGTATATTAGGTTTTATATTTCTAATTATTTTAAGAAATAAGATTAAATATAAAAAGGAGATAAGATTATGGAAATTAAACTCCAGGAGCTTATTGAGCAGATTAAAAAGGACGGTGTGGCAACTGCCGAAGCAGAAGCCAAGACCATAGTTGATGCTGCAAAAGAAGAGGCTGAAAAAATTGTTGCTGATGCAAAGGCGCAGGCAGAGAAAATTTTGGCTGATGCTAAAACAGAAAATGAGCGTATGACAAAATCGAGCGAGGATGCTATTCGTCAGGCGGGCCGTAATCTGCTGATTTCTTTCAGAGAAAGTGTAACAAGAGAACTGAAATCCATTACATCAGAAAATGTCAGCGCTGTATATTCATCCGAAGCACTCTCAAAACTTATTATCAGCATTGTTGAATGCTGGGCAAACAAGCCTGATGCTGAAGATATCGCAGTGATTTTAAATACTGAAGACCTCAAGCGTTTGGAAGAAACTTTGCTGTCAGCTCTCAAAGAAAAAATGCTAAATGGTGTCACTTTGAAGGCAAACGATAATTTTGACGGCGGTTTCCGTATTGCAGTAAATAACGGCAGTGCTTATTATGATTATTCTGCAGATGCGGTTGTAGATATGCTTTCAAATTATTTAAGTCCTAAAGTTTCTGAGCTTTTGAAAGAGGCGGAATAATATGGCTGAATATTATTTGATTTCGCAGTTGCCGTCTTTAGATGGGATAAGTGAAAATGCTCCGCTTCCGATTTCCGAAGAACGCTTTGCAGAACTTTGTAATCGTTTTTTAGGAAAAAAGGTGCAAAAGGCGGTGGAAAAACTTACTTTGTCCCCACCGAAGAATTATGAAAGTTCGGGGTCTGCTTTGATTGATGCCTTTAATGAATGCGAACGCAGTTTGCGGTTTGCACTCGGAAAAGTGAGAGCGGAAAAACAGAAAAAAACTTTTGATACCGAAAACAGGATTTTACCTGTTGAGTATATCAGAGCGGCAAGCACGGCAATAGAAATAGAAAATCCGATGGAAGCTGAAAAATATCTGAACAGTTTCCGCCTTGAAAATCTGGAAGCTCTCAGACCGATGGACAGTTTTTCAGAGGATTATATCTTTTATTACGGGCTTAAACTTAAACTGATTCTCCGTATAAGACAGTTTGATAAAGCTGCAGGAGAAAAAGCATACAGAAATATTTATAACTCCATTTTAAATGGAGATAGGTTGGAGGCAATATGATGACCGAAAATATTGGAAAGGTTGTAAGCATAAACGGAAACTTGGTGTCGGTTGAGTTTGACGGCAATGTTTCCCTCAATGAGATATGCTATGTTTTAGTGGGAGAAACTACGCTTAAAAGTGAGGTTATCCGCATAAGGGGTAATATCGCTCAGATACAGGTTTATGAAATGACCGACGGTATAAAATGCGGAGATAAAGTGGAATTTACGGGAGATATGCTCTCTGCAGACCTCGGTCCCGGTTTACTCGGTCAGGTTTATGACGGACTTCAGAATCCTCTGCCTGTACTGGCAGAGCAGGCAGGCTGGTTTTTAGAGCGCGGAATTTATGCCGACGGACTTGATAACGAGAAAAAGTGGGAGTTTACACCTACGGCAAAAGTCGGTGATGTGCTTCGTGCAGGCGAATATATTGGAACTGTTCCCGAAGGCCCGTTTACACATAAAATTTTCATTCCCTTTTATCTGCTCGGAAATTATACAGTAAAATCCATTGCCGAAAAGGGAGAATATACAGTTAAAGAAACTGTTGCGGTTATAACAGACGAACGCGGCCGTGAGATACCCGTTTCAATGTCTTTCAAATGGCCTGTTAAACGCGCAGTCAGATGCTACAGTGAAAGATTGGCACCCACCCATACAATGGAAACAAAGGTGCGCCTTATAGATTCTTTCTTTCCTGTTGCCAAAGGCGGCACCTATTGTACCCCAGGACCTTTCGGTGCAGGCAAGACTGTATTACAGCATACCACCTCGAAATATGCCGATGTGGATATCGTAATTATTGCGGCTTGCGGTGAGCGTGCAGGTGAGGTTGTTGAAACATTAACCGAGTTCCCTGAACTTACCGACCCTAAAACCGGCCGTTCGCTTATGGAACGCACCATTATCATTTGTAACACTTCTTCTATGCCGGTAGCTTCCCGTGAAGCCTCGGTTTATACCTCGGTAACCCTTGCTGAGTATTACCGTCAGATGGGACTGAATGTTCTGCTTCTGGCAGACTCAACCTCCCGTTGGGCACAGGCACTTCGTGAAATGTCAGGAAGACTTGAAGAAATCCCCGGTGAAGAGGCATTCCCTGCATATCTTGAATCCTATATTGCGGCTTTCTATGAAAGAGCAGGCTATGTCCGCTTGCCTGACGGCAGTACAGGTTCTGTTACAATAGGTGGCACGGTTTCTCCTGCAGGCGGTAACTTTGAAGAGCCTGTAACACAGGCAACCTTAAAGGTTGTAGGTGCTTTCCACGGTCTTTCCCGTGAACGTTCGGATGCAAGAAAGTATCCTGCAATCGACCCGCTGATTTCCTGGTCGAAGTACAAAAGTGTAATTGACAGCGAAAAATCGGAATTTTGTAAAAACATTCTTCATCACGGCGATGAAATCGGTTCTATGATGAAGGTTGTTGGCGAAGAGGGTACAACCCTTTCCGATTATATTATTTATCTGAAATCCGAAATGCTTGATGCTGTTTATCTGCAACAGAACTCTTTTGATTTGGTTGATGCTAACTGCGGAACTTTACGTCAGCGTTATGTTACTGATAAACTTATATATGTTTTGGGCAGTGACTATAACTTGGACAATAAAGACGACGCCCGTAGTTTCTTTAACCGTATGCGCCAGAAATTTATTGACTGGAACTATGCCGAGTTTGAGACTGATGCCTTTAAAAAAGCAGAAAATGAAATTGATGCTTTGTATAATGAAGGAAACGGTCAGTTGACAGTGCAGGCAGAAGGCTTATTAAAGGACGGTGAGTGAGAATGAATAAAGTTTATAACCGTATAGAATCTATTATCGGTAATGTTATCACGGTCAGAGCAAACGGTGTTCAGTATAAGGAATTGGCTCAGATTAACACCCGTTTCGGTAAATCCTTGGCTCAGGTAAATAAAATTGAGGGCGATATCGTTTCCTTGCAGGTATTTGCAGGCGGTCAGGGTGTTTCTACGGGAGATGAGGTGCGTTTCCTTGGCCACGAAATGCGTGTATCTTTCAGTGAAGATTTGTTAGGCCGTATATTCAACGGCTCTGGCGAGCCGAGAGATAAAGGCCCTGCACTGACAGATAATATGAAAACCATAGGCGGTCCTTCTGTTAACCCCACAAAGCGTATTCTTGCTAACCGTATGATGAGAACAAATATCCCTATGATTGATATGTTCAACACTTTGGTTGTTTCTCAGAAACTGCCCATATTCTCAATTTCGGGTGAGCCTTATAACCAACTTCTTGCCCGTATTGCAATGCAGGCAG
>JAFVTZ010000023.1 GCA_017502965.1 Clostridia bacterium | reverse complement strand
GTTACCGCTGTTTGAGGCTCCGCCGAAAATATAAAGCAGATTACCGTCAAAATCGTAAGTGAAAATTCTTCCGCGTTTTGAATCGAGAAGACTGTACATACCGTCGCCGTTGATAGTAACATCAACAAAATTTGATGCACCGCCCACAAACTCTGTAGGATATTTTTCGAACACAACATCTCCCGCCATTGCAAGGGTGTTACTTCTGTGAAGCACATCTTCACCCGAAGGATTCTGTCTGCGGATAAGAATGTCGGTATTGTCGGTATTTATAATACTTGTTGTGGTGTAAATAAAACCGTCTTCATCAATTTCAAGATTTGAAAATTCTGTAGGCAAAGTGAGTTGCAGTTTTGAAGACTGAGCCTTGGTTGAAAGTTTTTTCCAGAGATAGTCAAGCGGAGAAATCGAGGTTTCGTTAGCGCCTACATATCCGAGGAAATTACCCTCAGAATCATACTGCATAAGACCTTCGTATATATCTTTTGCAACTATGAATGCTCTGCCGCCGTTATCAACAACAACCTTTGTAGGTGTAAACACAAGTTCCTCTGCAAAGAGGTCTGTGTCAGACGGGCGGTTGAATCTTTTAACCATTACAAGGTCTTTATCAAGGGCTATAACTCTTCCGTTACCTGAGTCGGCAACATACAAAAGTTCGCTGTTAGGGTCTACATACACACCGCTTGGTGACAAAAATTCGCCCTCGAAATAACCGTCCTGAAAAGTATCGATAACAGTATTGAGTGTAAGGTCGGGATTCAGTTTTATAATACGGTTATTTCCCGTATCACAGATGTAAATAAAACCGTTATGGTCTTCATAAAGGTCTGCAGGGTCCAAAAGGTCACCCACTCCCAAATCTTTACCGCTTATCTGTTTGGTTGCAACATAAGGTTCGGGTGTTTTAACCGCAACAGATTTTGAATTATAGGTATAAGAGGGGTTATTTGCAGCACTTGCAGGGAAAATCATCAGAATTCCGAGCAAAACCGCAATTATTAAAGTTATTATTCTTTTCATAATCCGCTTACTCCTTCATACCTGATGATGCCATAGTTTCAACAACCTGACTCTGTGCTATAACGAATGAAATTACAGGAACACTCAGCATTACAACCGAAACAGCCGCTGCCGCTCCCGCTCTCGCAATACCGCCTGTTACTATCTGGTTCATAGCAACCGGTAAGGTCTTTAACTGCTCGCTGAAAATATAGTTAGAACCTGTTATATTCCAGAGTGACTGGATGGAAAGGATAATAACCGTAAGCCAGGCTGGTTTTACAGACGGCATAATGATAGAGAGATAAATTCTGCCGTCGGTAGCTCCGTCAATACGGGCAGCTTCAAGCAGAGTATCGGGAATCTGGTCGATAAACTGCTTCATAAGATAAATACCGAGAGAAGACTGCAAAGAGGGAACTATAAGCGCCCAATATGTATCTATCCAACCAATTTTTGCAATAATGATATAGGTCGGGATAGCGGTTACAACCGATGAGAACATAAGGGACAGCACTATAATTCTGAACAGTGCTTCAGCACCGGGGAATCTGATTTTGGAAATTGCATAAGCCGCCATTGAACCTAAAATAACATTACCCACAGTTCCTGCAACAGTAATACAAACAGTATTAAGCCGATAACGCGAAAAAGGTACCCATGAGTTTGAGATTAAAGTAAACAAATCCCCGAAGTTGTCAAGCGTTGGATTCTGCACCAGAATCTTAGGCGGAAAAAGAAACAGTTCGTTATAAGGCTTTAACGAGTTGCTCACGATATAGATGAGCGGTATAACGAGTAAGAAAGCCATAAATACAAGGAATATGAAGATAAATACATCTCCGCCCACAGAACGGGAAATTCTTTTCTGAGGAAGAATAAATTTAAGAGCTTTTCTCATATCACTCACCCACCCTTCTGAGCAAGATGTTAATGAGTTTGTTAGTTCCAATCATCAGCAGGAACAAGAGTGCCGCAATAGCGCAAGCATAACCCATTTCAAATCTTATTGTACCGTAGTCTTCAAGGTGCGCAATAATTGTATGCGCCGCATAGTCGGTAGAGGGAAATCCGCAAAGGGTGTTACAAACCGCACCTACCGAGAATGAAGAGGAAATAGCCATAACCGCACCGAACATAAGTTGCGGTTTCATTGCAGGAAGAGTTATATACCAGAGTTCGTGCCAACGGGTCTGAATACCGTCCATCGCACCTGCCTCATAAAGAGAGCGGTCAACCGCCTGCAAACCTGCAATAAATGCAAGGAAACTGGTACCCAGTGACATCCAGAGCGAAACTATAATACATATAGTCAGCATAAAACGGGTGTCCTGAAACCACGCTATTGGCTCGGTTATAATGTTCCATCTCAGCAACAAACCGTTTATAAGACCGTAACGGTCGCTGTTGAAGATGATTGAGAATATCGAATATGCACCGCCCGAAATTGAAGGCACATAAAAGAGAATTGTAAAAATTGTACGCAAAGTTCTGTTAAGTTCGTTAATAAACCACGCAAAAATAAGGCAGAGTATATAACTTACAGGACCTGTTACAACCGCAAAAATCATTGTGTTTTTAATTGCTGTGATAAAAACATCATCGTGCAAGAACAGATTCATATAATTATCAAGTCCTGCCCACTGAGGCAGTTCAAGAACATTATAATGAGTGAAACTGAAAAATATTGAAATACAAACAGGTAACACCGTGAAAACAAGGAACAGAAGGAAAAAGGGAGCAACAAACAAATATCCGCTTTTTTTCTGTTTCATCATTTTCCAGGTGTAGGAAAAATCAACTTTTTTCATATTATGCTCTCCCCTTTCCTTAATTTTCCAAGCCGAATTCTTCGCGCTTGTTCTCAATTTCGTTATTGATATATTCGGTGTAATCTATCATAGTCTGACGAGGGTCGTCACCATAAGTCAGTACGCGTCTGAAAGCATTGTATAAATGTCTCGGAGTAAAGTAACTTCCGGGAGTCTCAGGTGTGGCTTTAACATAACCGTGCTGTTCTCTTAAATTCTTAAGGTCGCTTTCTTTCCAGGGCAGTTGATTCAGCGCTTCTATATTCGCTGTTGCATATCTTGCCGCCTGACCTAAAAGTCCTTCAAGTTTAAGTCCGTAGTTTGACTGTGTTTCGGAGGATACCCACCATTTAACAAATTTCCATGCAGCGTCTATATTCTTTGAAGAACTTGTGATAACCGTACCTGTGCAGGTGCCCATTACAGAATGGTCTATGCTACCATCCTCACGCTTTGTTCCGGGAACAAGTGTCACTCCCCACAAACCGTCTATCTCAGGAGCAGAAACCGCAAGTGTGTTAAACAAAGAATAACTCGAAATTACAAGCGGCATTTCTCCGCTTCTGAAACGGTTTACATCGCTGAAAGAATAAGGCAGTCTGTAACTTGTGTAAAGATTTGTAAGTTGTTTGAAACTGTCAAGCGCTACTTCAGATGTAAGACCGCTCTTTTTATTGTCGTCAATATAGAATGTACCGCCATTCTGGTAAAGCAACATACCCATTGCATTCATAGTTGATGCAGAGTCTGCGCAGGCAAGACCGAATTCCATATTAACATTTGTAAGTTCTGTAAGGCAGTTTGCAACATCGTCCCAGGTTTTCGGAACATCCAACTTCAGTTCTTCAAGTACGTCTGTTCTGTAGAACATTACAGGGAAAGTCTGGGTTTCAGGCATAGCGTAAACTCCGCCGTTGAATGTGAACGGGTCTAATGCTGACTGATAGAACTGTTTTGAAATTTCCTCAAAGCCCTCAAGTTTTGAAATATCTGTAACCGCATTTCTCAGCGCATAGTTAACAGGGTCGGCATTGGCAACTCCGAGGGCTACATCAGGACCTTTTCCTGCTATCATCGCATTAAGCAAAGATGTACCCATAACAAGTTTGAGGTCAACCTCTACAGAGTTTTTAACCATAAAGTCGGAATCGATAAGCGGTTTTAGTGTGTTAGCCTGATCACGACCACTCATTATCCATACAACTATGGATTCATCATAATCGTAAGAATTACCTATACTGCTGTAATCGTTTATAAATGAAGAAATAAGAGATTTGATTTCAAAAAGAAGGTTTTCGAAAATATTTGATTTAACGCGGTCGGTCTTAGCATCCTCACCGCAAATAACAAAATAATCAAATCCTACAGACTGCTGTTTTGCATTAACACACCAGTCACTGAGAGCACCGATATTTGTTTTGAAAGTCTCAAGTCTTTCAGGAATAGTCTCGGGGTCATCCAAAAAGTCTGCAATCTGGTCGGTAATGGTAGAAATTTCTATCATTTCGCTGTTTGCAACCGCACCGCTGTCAAGAGTGTATATAACCTTTTTGAGTTGCTTATGTAACTCACCGAGTTTTTCAATAACAGTAGGAATTTTAACCGAAAGTTCGTAATCTCGGTAGGTATCGGGAGATGCACCCGTAATCATAAGTATACTTCTGTAGCAGGAGTTCAGTTCGTAAACTATTTCATCAACCTTATCAAAAGATTCGCTGAACTTTCCGAGAACCGACTCGATAGTGATAGTATGCTCCTTGTCAGCCTCAAGATAGAAGTAAGCGGTTTCGTCTTTTGAAGAAAGTTCAGTATACTGCCAGTTTCTGTCATACTCAAATTCAACCGCTTCAAGGTCACTGAAAGGCACCTTGCCGTCTATCATAATCTTTCTTACAGGAAGAATAGCCTCGCTGTTGTTCTGACGGAATTTCATACCTATTTTGTAAAGTCCGTCTTTAGGAACAGTAACTGTCCAGGTAGCATACTGCCCTGCTGAGGACCAACCCTGACCGCCGAATATGTTATAGAACACATTGTACGCATCGTTAGGAACTGTCAGCGGAGAAGTACGGTCATTGGTAGCCACCATCATTGAAGATGTGGTAAATCTGACATCTTCTGCCTGAATGTATTTCTTGAAATCGCTGTCAGCCTTTTTGCCCGAAAGATTTGATTTATATTCTTTATAATCGGGAATCTCGTCAGGGGCGCAGAAAGTAAGCCCGTGAATAGCTATTGTGTCTGTAACCGCCTCGATAGTAAGACTGTGTCTACCCTGCGATAACTTAAAATAAAACGGTTCTGAAAGTCCACCTGCAAAATCGCGTGCAAAGTCACTCATAAGCGAAGAAATCTGAACCTTTTCGGAAAGAATTTCATTTCCGCGGTTGTCATACTGTTTTTCTTCGTCCTTATTCTGATATAGTTTCTTAAAAGTTACCGATTTTGCTTCGTCAAAAGGATATTCCCCGTCAATCTTGATTCCTATCTCAATTTCGGAATTTTTGCTTATAACAGGAAAATAATCCACCTTTAAGCAATAATAGCCCGCAGTCGCAACATCAAAATTCCAATTGATGCAACCCTCGTCGCCGGTGAAAACTGTAATACCAGATGTACCCTGATAGTTTTCTTCCTTTTTAGCTTCCATCGAAGAAGATGTGTAAGCAGGAACATCAATAGTAATTACGCTGTCAGTAACTGCAGAGGTCACATCTTTGGAATATTCCTTATAATCGGCAGCAGTAACACCGAGAGTAAAGGAACAAATCACCGCAACAGTCAAAACCCATGCAGAAACAATTCTGAAAGCCTTCATTTGTTCTACTCCTTTTCCTAATCTCTGAAATTATAAATTGCAAAACGCAATATCTTATCATAAATTATAACACTTTTAATTTCAAAATAAAATATCATTATTTTATATTACTTATCATTTTTTTACTTTTTGAGGATTTTTTACACTGTTTTTACCAAAAAAATACTCTCTTTTAATGCAAAAGCAAGGAATAAGCACTAAAAAACACTTTTTTCAAAAAGACAAATATCGACCTTTTAAAACCTTGACACAGACCTTAAATAATGGTAAATTATAGAGTAGATTATTTTACGAAAGGCAGTAGGATTATGACCAATAAAGAAAAATACCTGCTTTGGTGCGAAAAGGCTGTTGAAGATGCCGATTTAACGGCGGAACTTAAAGATATAGAGAATGACGAAAATGCCATAAATGAAGCATTTTTTGCCGACCTTGAATTCGGTACAGGCGGTCTTCGCGGTATTATCGGAGCCGGCACCAACAGAATGAATATTTATACAGTTGGAAAAGCAACTCAGGGCCTTGCGGCTTATGTTAATTCCGTAACCGAAAACGGCCACGTTGCCATAGCTTATGACAGCAGAATAAAATCGGATGTTTTTGCCCGTAAAGCAGCCTCTATCCTTGCAGCGAACGGCATTAAAGTTTATATTTACTCTGAACTTATGCCCACTCCTATGCTCTCATTTGCTGTCAGAGAACTTAAATGTGATGCAGGCATTGTTATCACCGCAAGCCACAACCCTGCAAAATATAACGGCTACAAGGCTTACGGTCCTGACGGTTGTCAGTTAGGTTTAGAGGCAGCGGAATATGTGCTCTCAATTATGAATAAGGTTGATATATTTGAAGAGGTAAAATCTCTTGATTTTGACACCGCCGTAAAGGACGGCAAAATCGAATATATTTCCGAAGAAGTTATTGATAAATATCTCAAAAAGGTTGCAGAACATCGTGTTATAAAAGACCTTGACCTTAGTGACCTTAAAGTTATTTACACCCCTCTTCACGGAAGCGGAAACAAGCCTGTAAGAGAAATTTTAAAGCGTATCGGTTTATATCAGGTAACAGTAGTCCGCGAACAGGAACTACCCGACGGTAATTTCCCCACAGCCCCCTACCCCAACCCCGAAATACGGCAGGCATTTGAGTGTGCGCTAAAACTTGCAAGTGATGTTAAACCTGACCTGCTTTTGGCCACCGACCCTGACT
>JAFVTZ010000022.1 GCA_017502965.1 Clostridia bacterium | reverse complement strand
GTATCTCCCGAACCTACTATCTGATACTGCAATTTTGCATTAAGTATTTTGAGTTTAGCCTCTGAAATATCAAGACCTACAGTTTCAGGAACACTTGCAGTAAGTTTTGTGAGTTCTTCTTCGGTGTAACTTGCCTCATAACCGAGATAAGGCAGAACATCGGACATTATTTTAGCATTTACAGGGGCTGAAATAATACCGCCGTAATACTGATTTCCTTTAGGTTCATCAAGCATAACAAATACTGCAATTTCAGGATTATCTATAGGTGCAATTGATATACAAGAACCTATATAAAGATAATGGTCGCCGGTTGAAAGTATCTTTGAAACCTTCTGTGATGTACCCGATTTCGCACCAACATCATATCCTGCTACCAAAGAATTCTTAACGCCGTTTTCTGCAACAAACTGCATAAGTTCGCGCATAACTTTGGATGTGCTCTCAGAAATAACCTGACGTTTATATCCTGTGTTTGCTGTTTCAACAACCTTATTATTCTTATCTACTATTTTTGAAACAATGTGCGGCTGAACGAGATATCCGCCGTTAACACAGGCAGAAACCGCCGCAAGCAGTTGCATAGGGGTTATATTGAAGGTCTGACCAAAAGAACTTGAAGAAAGTTCAACAGGTCCCATATTTTCCTTTTTATGATAGGTGGACATTGCCTCACCCGGAAGGTCGATACCGGTTTTTTCGCCAAATCCGAAAGCCTGAAAATACTTTGAAAAAGTATTGACACCTACCAACTGACCGATAGTTATAAAGGCAGGGTTGCAGGAATTCGAAATGGCTTTTGCAAGACTTTGCGAGCCGTGACCTTTTCGCTTATGACAGTTATAATGCTGACCTGCAACCGAGGTATGACCGTTGCAGTAAAAAGTATTATTTTGATTTATAAGGTTTTCTTCAATAGCAACAGATGCAGTAATAAGTTTAAAAACCGAACCGGGCTCATAAGTATCAGAAACGGCTTTATTACGCCATTGACGGTTAAGAAGTTCTGATTTGAGTTTGCTCTTTTCTTCGTCTGTAGTCAAAGCATCAACCAAAGCCTGATCCGAGGCAGAAAGTGTAAACGGCTCATTGGGATTATAGTCCCCTTTTACCGCCATTGCCATTACTTCACCGTTTTTAACATTCATAACAACTGCGGCGCCGCGTTCTGCAATCTGGTTTTCTTCAATTGCAACTTCGAGATATTTTTCCGCTGTATACTGAATGTAAGAATCAAGAGAAAGCACAAGTGAATTTCCCTGAGTTGCTTCTTCAACATTTTCATAAGTCAGAAGCATATCAGTTCCTGCCGCATTTTTAGCCGCAACAACCCGCCCTGCAATTCCTGTAAGTTCTGTGTCGTAATAACTTTCAATTCCTGCAAGACCTTGGTCATCAGCGCCTACAAATCCAAGCACCACCGATGCAAGACTATCATTCGGGTAGTATCTTTTGGTTGTCTCGTCAAGACCTACATATTTTACAAGGTTTAAATCCTCATACTTTTCGTCAGCAAGAAAAGCCCTAACCTTGTCTGCAACGGTTTTTTCAATTTTCTTCTTAACTATAACATAATAAGACCTTTTTGCGGTGTTTTCATAAACCGTATCATAATCAACTTCGAGTATTTCACTCAAATTTTCAGCGATAGTTTTTCTGACTAATTCCTTATCGCCCTCATCATCAATAGCATTTATACCGTTCGGTGTTACGTAAACCGTCCAAGCGGTTGAACTTGTTGCAAGCAACTGCATATTGCAGTCATATATATCCCCTCTTGGTGCGGTTATAAGACTATCATAGAGTTGCTGTTCAGAGGCTTCGTTTTGAAATCTTTCACCATTGACTATCATTATGTCAACCAGTCTGTAACCTGATACACCTGCAAGCGCCACTATAACAGCAAGCATAACTATCAATGTTCTGGTTATCATTTGTTTACCAGGTTTCAAAGCCAATTCTTCCGCCTCCTTACACCATTATACCCGAATACGAGAGTCGAAAACAATCAACTCTCGTAGCCTTAAATCTAAATATATTATATAATTTTGAATTTCAGTTTATTACTCATTACTGTTCACAAACTCGCCGTCAGCAGTAAGCGCGGCATTTGTATCGTTTACTCTTATATATGTCACATTTTCCTTTTCAGGTTTAATCATTCCAAGTTGAACTGCTTCGAGTTCAAGGTTGGCATAAGATATACGCCTCTGCATTTCAACCTCTAAAGATGTTTTTTCGCTGTCAAGTTCAGCGATAGCAGATTTGACATCGTTTATCTGAGCGTTAACCTCATTTATTTCAAGTCTTAAAGCAATGTTTCCGCAAAATCCTGCAAGCAAAAATACTGCTACCATAATTGCAGAAACAGGAGCCGAAAGTTTTCTTGATGCCGCTTGTTTTCTCTTTTTGGAAACAGCGGCCTTTTTCGGCATAACAACGATATTATCTTTTCTTTTATTTGTTTCAGCAGTCTTAGGCGCAAACATTTCGAAATCGTATGCAAGACTGTCGTTGTAATATTTCATATTATTCATTGCGCTGCTCCTTTATATTATCTTCTTATCTTTAATCAATTTTTAATTATTACCCTGAGTTTTGCACTTCTGCTTCTGGGGTTTTGTTCGAGTTCGGTTTCAGAAGGTTCACTAGGTTTTCGCGTAAGCAGTCTGCCCTTTAGAGTTTTACCGCACACGCAAACCGGAAAATCCGGCGGACAGGTGCAACCTGTGCAGTATTCTTTAAATTTTTGTTTAACCATTCTGTCTTCCAAAGAATGGAAAGTGATTATTGCCAGAACGCCGTCTTTGTTCAGCAGTTCAAAGCATTTGTCAAGTGCAGTTGCAAGAGCATCAAGTTCTCCGTTAACTGCAATTCTCAGTGCCTGAAAGCATTTTCTTGCGGGATGCCCGTCCCTTCTGGCTTTTGCAGGAACTGCCG
>JAFVTZ010000021.1 GCA_017502965.1 Clostridia bacterium | reverse complement strand
GGAATGCTTTTCAAGCGGTTGCGGGACTTGAGAACAGATATAAGCGAACGCTTAATACAAAGCGCCGCAAAGGTAGCAAACGAAGACTTTTCAGGGTCATAATCCTTTACAGCTGAATAAAGCGCCAGAGTTGCTTCCTGAACAGCATCCTCGCTATAATCGGCAGGACAGTATTTTCGGGCATAATATAATATAACAGGATAATAACGGTCAATTATAACTGCAAGCAGTTCATAATCACCCGATTTTATCTTTTCTATTATCTCATTATCTGTGAAATTTTTGTTATTTTCGACAAAATTAATTCCCATCAAGGCTCCAAAACAGTATTACTTGACAATTACAGGATAATAATACCTTAAAAAGGAAAAAAAGTCAAGTGCCGTGTTAAAAGTTTGTTCAAAATCACAATAGAACTGTCCTTATTTATATCTAATTCACAAATAAAGAGGTAAAATTTCAATAAAAATGCCCGCCCCAGCCTTTAAAAAGGCTGATAGGCGGACGCTTTTGCCCCTAAACGAAAACACACGGGGGCAGGTGTTTTATTTGAAACCAAGAGCAGAAACAGGGTCTACTGCTTTTTCGTTTTTATAAACTTCCAGATGCAAATGCGCTTCATCGTTACATTCCGAAGGGATTGCAGAAACTGTTCCGATGATATCACCGGCTTTTATAGAACTTCCCTTTTCAACCGTAATATTATTTATAGAAGCGTATTTTGCGATAATGCCGTTTTTGTGGTCAATAGTTACCACATTCCCCATAGATGTGTTAAGTTCGATTTCAATAACCGTGCCATCTGAACAAGCACTTACAGATGTTCCCTCTTTGCAGGCAATATCCACACCTGTATGAAGCCGCATATCCGAGAAAGTTTTTGAATACTGCAAAGTGGTATCGCTGAAATCTTTTATAATTTTTCCCTCAACAGGCATACTGTAAACTACGGGAGTGTTTTCTATATTTTCTGATTTTTCAGAAGAATATGGCTCATTTGTAACTTTATCCTCTGTAGGCATAGAATTGTTGCCGCCGTTCGGAGAAGGAACTGTACCCTCATTATATGATGAACCGTTACCTTCATATTCGTCGCCTTCAGAAATCCCGTCGTCATACTGCCTGTTATCTGAAACAACGGGCGGATTATTTGCCGAAGAATTATTCCCATCGTCTGCAATTCTTGACATTGCAAACCAAGAAACACCGCCTATTGCCAGAAGAACTACAGCCAGAATAATATAAAGACTGCTGTTCGGTTTCTTTCTTCTATCTGAATATGATTCTTTATATTCCATTTTCCCATTCCTTTCTGTGCCGCTATTATCGACCTATTTTAATTATTGACATTATTATCACTTATATTCGCTCGAAAATTAAAAAATAGTTCACAGAATATATATAGAAATGAAAAAATTTTGTTTTATTATATACCCGTACCGATAAGGGAGCCGCACCCGTTTCGGTATAGTTTCACGAAGTGTAGGAATACACTGTGAAATTTTCTCCTCAAACCCCTTAAAATGGAAAAGAGCCGATTTTCTCGGCTCTTTTTCATTTTTTTATTTTTGCCGCAATGTACGCACCAATTTTACTGAGTGCTACCAACGATGCTACAATTATTTCTTTTTCTTGGGTTTATGAATATTGCGTATTGTCTTTTTCGGTTTTTTACTGTTGTTTTTGCCGTTTTGAACCTTTCTTTCGGGTGCAGCAAGGCAGTTTTTGCCTGTACCTATAAGGTCATATCTTCCCGCCTTTTTAAGAGCAGACAGCACTATTTCTCTGTTTTCGGGTTTGAAATACTGAAGCAGTGCCCTTTGCTGAGCCTTTTCCTGAGCTGTACGCGGAACATAAACAGGCTTCATTGTATAAGGGTCAAGCCCTGTATAAAACATACAGGTAGAAACTGTTCCGGGTGTGGGATAGAAATCCTGCACCTGCTCGGGGTGAAGATTGTTCCGTTTTAAAAAGAGCGACAGTTCGATAGCGTCATTCATAGTGCTACCCGGATGGGATGACATAAGATACGGCACTAAATACTGCTTTTTACCAAGACTTTTTGTCAGTTCATAAAACCTTTTTTCAAAACGGTTATAAACCGCAATCGGCGGTTTTCCCATATATTTCAGCACATTATCCGAGCAGTGTTCGGGAGCCACTTTCAACTGACCGCTGACATGGTGTGACACAAGTTCTTTGAAAAACTCCTCATCCTCATCGGCAATAAGATAATCAAACCTAATACCAGAGCGGACAAATACTTTTTTAACCTTTGGTAATGCCCTGAGTTCCCTCAGAAGTTTTAAATAATCTTTGTGGGACACTTTAACTGCAGAGCACATTTCAGGCGCAAGGCATTTTTTGTCTGCACAAGCCCCTCTTTTAAGTTGCGCATCACACGAAGGCGCTCTGAAATTTGCAGTAGGTCCGCCGACATCGTGTATATACCCTTTAAAATCAGGCATACGGGTTATCTTTTTTGCTTCTTCTATAACCGATTCGTGGCTTCTGACCGAAATCTCCCTGCCCTGATGGTAAGCAAGCGAACAGAAATTGCAAGCTCCGAAACAGCCGCGGTTATGAATAAGCGAGAACTTTACCTCTTCAATTCCCAGAACTCCGCCAAGCGGTTCATAACTCGGGTGGTAATCCCGCATAAAAGGCAAACCGTAAACCTCGTCCATCTCCTCTGTGGTAAGCGGCGGCATAGGCGGATTTTGAACAACAATAGTTTTACCGTGTTTCTGAATAACCGTTTTTCCTCGGTGGGAATCGTGTTCTTCCTGCTGAATACGGCAGGAAATTGCGTACTGCCGTTTAGAAGTTTCGGTGTTTTCTTTCACCGTTTCAAAGGACGGACATTCAACTGTTCCCTTTACAGGGATATATTCATTACCCGAAACTTTATAACAAGTTCCTCTTATATCGCAAAGTGAAGAAATATCTTCGCCGTCATTCAGTCTGTCCGCTATTTCTACAATATGTTTTTCGCCCATACCGTACATAAG
>JAFVTZ010000020.1 GCA_017502965.1 Clostridia bacterium | reverse complement strand
TTACATGGCGATAAGGGTTAGGAATAACTTCACCCTTTTTATTCTTTTCATCAGGCTCAATTGATTTGCGAACCATAAAATCGTTATTTCCTAAGGGTTGAATTTCAAGATAATCGTAATAACTTGCAATTCTGAGCAGTTCTTCCTCGGGAGCTTCAGCAATAATTGCTTTATAAAGGTCGCCCTGTTCGCAGGCGCTGCCGATAATAAGACCCTCTCTGAGAGTGTCAAGTTTGCTCCTGAGTGTTATCGGTTTTCCGTGGAAATCTTTAAGATGCGCTTCTGATACGAGTTTATAAAGATTTTTAAGTCCCACAAGGTTTTTAACCAGAATTATCTGATGGTTGCGAAGTTTTCCTATCTGTTTGGCATTAAGACCTGAAATATCATTTGCAACATCGTCCACAAAATAGGCTTCAACGCCGTAAATAACCTTGAAATCTCCGCCGCCTTTTCGTATACCTTTAACTGCACCTGCAGCCCGGGGATATGCCTGAACAACGCCGTGGTCTGTAGTAGCAACCGCCTTATGACCCCAACTGAAAGCGTGATTTATAATATCCGCCGCAGAGGTTACAGCATCCTTTGCTGACATATTGGTATGGCAATGCAGTTCTACTCGCTTTTCGCCCTCATAATCATCCGTTTCGGTGTATTTCTGCAAAAGGGCAATACTCCTCGGTTTTACAATAAACTCTTTTTTATAGTTATCAAACTCATAAGAGCCGTTTACCAGAATGAAGTTCCCTTTTTTAACGGGAGCAACATCACCCATTTTCTTGGGGTCCATAAACATAGAAGCCGTCAGCGAATTTGTATGGTCGCTGAAAGAAAAGGTGAAAATATTAGCCTCGCCGCGCTTTGTGTTTATTGTGCGGACCTCGGTTTCAAACACCTCACCCCAACAGCAAATCTCGGTATCATCACCTGTCACCTCAATCATAGGCTTTGTTGCGGTTTCAATTTTTCTTCCGTAAAAAAGCTTGGGATTATCGAGATAAACCATTCCGTTTGCTGGTTTTTCTTCTCTTTTATCAAACTTGATTTCAGTCTTTGGCGCCTGCGGTTTTGATTCAGGCTTTTTCTCTGTTCTGACTACCTGCGGTTCTGCAGGTGGCAATTCTATTTCCATATCTTCAAGTTGACCGTCAAAAGTCACAGAAACTGCAGTATCAAACCGATTTTTAACACTTAAAACAAAATCTCTTTCAAAATTCAGTTCGCAAATTCTTTTATATCCGCCGTGTTTCAGGGTTATATTAACAGTTTCATCGCTGAAATTATACTCCGCACCCGCAAAATATCCGTTAAGAGCGGCATTTTTGAGCCTGAGTTCAGTTGTGATATCCGCTAAAGCGGCAGTACACAGCGCACTGGGCGAGAAACTGAATTTAACTTCGCAAATTTCAAGTTTTAATACGCTTTTCAGAGTATCGATAACACTTATCTGATTATCGCGGTTTATGTAACACTCAGACATTATTTCTGCCTGCATGGTTCTGTTTTCGACATCAAGATTGCAGGAAGTTACTCTGCTGTCGGTCAAAGCAATATTCAATTCTTCTGAAAAATACATTCCGAATATATCCAAAACCAATGGACAACTCATTTTTACACAACCTTACATTTTTTCAATTTCCTGCATAAGAAGGTCAAGCAGGTCTTTTTCATCTGCTTTTGCGATAATTTCGCCTTTTTTGAATATAACTCCGCAGCCCTTGCCGCCTGCAATACCGATATCGGCGGCACTTGCTTCCCCAGGACCGTTTACCACACACCCCATTATAGCAACAGTTATATTTTTATTTATCTTTTCAAGTCTTTTTTCTGCCTCTTTGGCAATTCCTATAAGGTCTATTTCTGTTCTGCCGCAAGTAGGGCAGGAAACAAGCCTTACACCCTCTTTGCGGATACCTATAGCCTTTAAAAGTTTTATCCCTGCTTCAACCTCTTTAACAGGGTCATCTGTGAGAGAAATTCTGATTGTATTACCTATTCCCCTGAGCAGCAGTCCGCCTATTCCTGCCGCAGACTTTATGACACCCATATTTTCAGTTCCCGCCTCGGTCACTCCAAGGTGCAAAGGATAACGGCACTTTTCAGCCGCCAACTCGTATGCTTTATACATAGTCTGAGTATTGGAAGATTTAAGGGATAAAACTATATCGGTAAAATCAAATTTTTCAAGTAAAGATATATGATAAAGTCCGCTTTCGACCATAGCCTCAGGTGTAGCGGCACCGTATTTTGCGAGGATATTCTTTTCAAGCGAGCCTGAATTTACACCTATTCTTATCGGCACACCTGCATTTCTGCAGGCATCGGCTACCAATTTAACCTTATCGTCAGAACCGATATTACCCGGGTTTATTCTTACTTTATCAACCCCTGCGGCAACACTTTCAAGAGCCAGTTTATAATCAAAATGTATATCTGCTACAAGCGGAATCGATATGTTTTTCTTTAAAGCCTCAACCGTTTTGAGAGCCTCTTTATCAGGAACAGTTACTCGTACTATATCACAGCCCGCCGCCTGAAGACGCCTTGCCTGTTCAACATTTTTCTCTATATCGTGAACAGGTACACATAGCATTGACTGCACGCTAACGGGAGCGCCGCCGCCTATTTCCACATTACCTGCTTTCACCTTTACGGTTTTATCAAAAGTATACATACTATCCTCTTTTCACAAATCTAAATGAAAAATGAATGATGAATAATGAATAATTATTGTGTGCCGTTTACGGCACGATATATTGTCGGCACAGCCGACACATTAATTTTTCATTTTTCACTATTCATTATTCTCTATTCACTAAATAATTGTTTATCGCCCGAAAACTATTATTTAAAAAATCAGTGTCCAGATATCTTTTGCCATTACAAAAAGCATCAGGATTATGAGCAATACAAAACCCACTGCATGCACTGCCGACTCATATTTCTGAGGTACGGGTTTTCTGAATATCATTTCAATCAGTATGAAAAGGAGTCTGCCGCCGTCAAGAGCGGGCAACGGCAAAAGATTGAATATACCGAGATTTATGGTAATCAGCGCCATTATCGGCAGTAAATTCTGCAAACTCTGTTTTGCGGCATTACTGATAGCAACAGTAACCCCAACAGGACCCGAAATTGCGCTTATTCCGTATTTTCCGCCGATAAGGTCAATAAGGCTTCTCCAGATAACTGCACAGTAAGAAATTGCGGTACTAACCGTCTGCTTTACATAAGAGCCTACTGTTTTCTTAATACCGTAAACCTTGAAATCAACCGTCAGGAAACTCATTCCCTCTTCTTCCTCGGTTTCAAAGGTTACATTTTTCAAAAGTTTTTCTTTGCCGTCACGCAAAACGGTGATATCTATTTTCCCGTCTTTCACATTCGTAAAAGCATAACTCAAATCATAGGTCGAAAAAATTCTTCTGCCGTCAACCTCGATTATTCTGTCATCAACTGCAAGACCTGTAGACTGGCTCTCCGCATTCTCCTCGAATTCGGCAATAACTGTAGAGGTGAATGTCTTTTGCGGTGCTAAAATAATTGCTACGATAACAAGACCTAAAATAAGGTTGAATACCGCTCCCATTACAACTATTATAAATCTGCGCCAAGGTTTTTTGTTGCAAAAAGCCCTTTCGTCACCGCTTGCCTCATCCTCACCTTCCATAGCACAGTAACCACCTAAAGGAATAAGGTTGAAAGCATATTTTGTTTCTCCCCATTTTTTCGAAAAAAGTTTCGATCCGAAACCCACAGCGAATTCATTAACCCTGACACCCATCAGTTTTGCGGCAATAAAATGCCCGAATTCGTGAATAATTATAAGCACCAAAAACAGCAAAACCGCCACAATATAAGGCCAGACATTGTTCCAAAGATTTAAAATAGTAACCACCGCTTTGTTTAAATATAGTTTCTCACAAGTTCTCTCGCCGCTTTATCGGTTGCGAGAATATCATCAAGACTGAATTCTTTTTTATTATTGACACATAAAAGTGCTTTTTCCACCAAATCGGCAATTTGCAGAAATTTTATTTTTCCTTCTAAGAAAAGGCGGACTGCCTCCTCATTAGCGCCGTTTACAGCCGTGGGCGCAAGCCCACCCTCGTTTATTGCCGCAATACAAAGGGGCAGACACCTGAAAGTTTCAGTGTCCGGTTTTTCGAAAGTCAGAGTGCCGATATCGGCAAGGCTTAAATGCTCAAAGGCAAAGTTGCTTCTTTCAGGATAGGTCAGCGCATACTGAATCGGAAGACGCATATCTGGAGTTCCAAGTTGCGCTATAACCGCACCGTCCGAAAGTTCTACTCCCGAATGAACGATACTCTGCCTGTGAACTAAAACCTCGATATCACGTGCAGGAAGTCCAAATAAATGCACCGCCTCTATAACTTCAAGGCCTTTATTCATAAGGCTTGCAGAGTCAATAGTGATTTTGGCTCCCATTGACCAGTTGGGGTGATTCAAAGCCTCTTTAACAGTAACATTTTCTAAATCGCTTTTCTTTTTCCCGTAAAAAGGGCCGCCCGATGCTGTAAGCAATATTTTTTTAACACTTTTTTCGGGTGCTCCCTGAATTGACTGAAAAATTGCAGAATGTTCGCTGTCAACAGGGAGAATTTTTACCCCTTTTTCTCTCGCCTTTCGGTTTACTATTTCCCCGCCTGTAACCAAGGTTTCTTTATTTGCAAGGGCAACGGTTTTGCCTGCATCTATAGCCGAAAGTGTGGGTCTTAGTCCTGCAATACCGACTATTGAATTGAGGACAATATCTCCCTCACCCTCTGCCACTTGGCAAACACCCTCTACTCCCGATAAAACTTTTATATTTGTATCGGCAAGTTTTATTTTAAGTTCCTTTGCCTTTTGTTCATCGAAAACCGCAACGGTTAAAGGTTTAAACTCCCTTGCCTGCTTTTCGAGCAGTTCTATATTACTTCCTGCCGCCAAAGCGGTGACTTTATAACCGTCTCTCCTGCAAACTTCGAGAGCCTGAGTTCCTATTGAGCCTGTAGAGCCTAAAATAATCAGTTTTTTCATTATATCACACCAATTTCCATGCAGAGATACAGTAGCGGTGCAATCATTAAAATACTGTCCATTCTGTCAAGAATACCGCCGTGTCCCGGAATAAGACTGCCGTAATCCTTTAAGTTTACAGAACGCTTTATGGAAGACGCAAACAAATCACCCATCATTCCGACAATGCAAAGCGGAACTGTGAAAATAAGAGAGGTTACAAGTTTCGCGGTCATACCGAAAGCAAATGCAAAAACAACCGTAAACACAAGGCTTGAAACTATACCGCCTATTGCTCCCTCAATCGTCTTTTTAGGGCTGATATTGGGGCAGAGTTTATGCTTTCCGCAAGTGACTCCGACAAAATAAGCACCCATATCGCAAATACTTGAGAAATTAAGGAGCATCAATAAATAGTATATTATTCCCTGCTCGGTTATAATACTGTTTAATGAACTGAAAGCATAGGACAAAACTATAGGCATGGCAGAAAATGTCACAATTCTCGGCAAACCGAAATCTTTATGATTTTTAAGTATCATAATAACAGCAAAGAAAAAGTAAATAACCGCAATCAGCGGAATAACGGTTTCTTTATAATTGTTTATCCACATTTTCTGCTCTATTACATCGCTTGTAACAGATGAAAAATAACCAAAAAGCTTATTGCTGCCTGTATCTGCAAACTCAACACGCAGAAATCTCTGAACATAATAATCTCTTGCAAGAATATTGAGAACAGAAAAAACACCTGCACCTGCAAGGCATACTTTGTTTGTTATTCCTGCCGCATTGTGAAGCAGTTCGTAAATTGCTATAACAGAGATTGCCGCAATAGCAATGGTTACTATAACAGAATTCACAAAATATCCGAGTGCCAGCACAGCCGCCACAATAACACCCATTACTAATCCCGAAATAATACGAGTTTTCATTTTTTATCACTCCGTAATAAAATTAATGCAAAATGAATGATGAATAATGAATAATTATTGTGTGCCGCTTTCGGCACGATATATATCGTCGGCATAGCCGACACATTAACTTTTCACTTTTCATTATTAACTATTCACTGATTTTGTTTTAACAAAATCCTACACTCCGCCAAAGCGTCTGTTTCTATGGTTATAATCATCTATAGCCTTTTCAAGATGTTTTGGGGTGAAATCAGGCCACAGCACATCCGAAAACCAATACTCCGCATAAGCCGACTGCCAGATAAGGTAATTTGAAAGCCTGTATTCCCCGCTCGGTCTGATAATAAAATCAGGGTCGGGCATACCGCCTGTATAAAGACGGTCGGAAATAGTCTGTTCGGTGATTTCTGCGGCAGGTATTCCCTCATTTACAATTTTCCTGACCGCCTTTGTTATCTCATCTTTACCGCCGTAATTTATGGCAATGCTCAGATTAAGTCCTGTGGCATCTTTTGAGCCGTCCTCATCCTTTTTGATGAGTTCCTTGATATCATCTGCTAAAGGTTCCAAATCGCCGATAAATTTAACCTTTATATTTTCGTTTTTGAAATTTTCGGCATCTTTAAGATAATCCCTGAGCAGATTCATAATGCCCTCTACCTCATCTTTGGGTCTTTTCCAGTTTTCGGTAGAAAAAGCATAAACAGTCAAGTATTTCAGACCTATTTTATTGCAGTATCTTGCTATATTTTTAAAGGTTTTTGCCCCTGCAACATGACCTGCACTTCTAGGCATAGAGCGTTTTTTTGCCCATCTGCCGTTACCGTCCATTATTATTGCAATATGGGTAGGAAGTATGCGGTTTTGGGGCTGTTTTTTAAAAAGCGGCATTATAACACCTCTTATCTGAAGAATAAAGGGCTGTTTTCTACAGCCCTTTTAAAATTTTATTAGATTTCGAGTATTTCTTTTTCTTTAAGAGCCGCAAGTTCGTCAATTTCCTTGCAGTATTTATCGGTAAGATTCTGAATCTTCTTCTCACCGTTTGTAACATCGTCTTCTGTTACGGTGTTAGCCTTTTTAAGACCTTTGAGTTTTTCAATGGCATCACGGCGGGTATTGCGCACAGCAACCTTGTTTTCCTCTGCCATTTACTTAACATCTTTAACTATTTCTTTACGGCGTTCCTCGGTAAGCGGGGGGAATGAAAGACGGATAACCTTACCGTCGTTCTGGGGATTGATACCAATATCAGAAACTAAAATTGCCTTTTCGATATCTCTGAGGGTTGAAGCATCCCAAGGAGAAATCATAAGAACACGGGGCTCGGGCACAGAAACTGCAGCCATCTGCTGAATGGGAGTGGGAGCACCGTAATAATCAACAGTAATTCTGTCAAGCACAGAAGCATTTGCTCTGCCTGCACGGATAGATTTGTAATCTCTTTCCAAGACAGCTACGGTTTTATTCATTTTTTCTTCGGTATTTTTAAGTAATTCGTTCATAAAAGTTCTCCTTATTTCACTATTGTACCGATAGTTTCGCCTGTCATAGCAGCAACGATATTATCGGGATTTTCAAGATTGAATACAAGTATTTCGATATTGTTATCCATACAAAGGGATGCGGCAGTACTGTCCATAACATGAAGTCCCTGCTGGAGCACCTCAATGTGGGATAATGTATCGTATTTCTTAGCATCGGGGTTGAGTTTCGGGTCGCTGTCATAAACGCCGTCAACATTAGTTGCTTTGAAGATTACGTCAGCACCGATTTCAGCCGCTCTCAAAGCCGCAGCAGTATCGGTTGAGAAGAAGGGATTTCCTGTTCCGCATCCGAAAATAACAACTCTGCCCTTTTCAAGATGGCGGACTGCTTTACTGCGGATATAAGGCTCTGCAATAGCACGCATTTCAATAGCGGTCTGCACACGGGCAGTAACACCGAGTTGTTCTAATGCATCTGCCAATGCAAGCGAGTTAATAGAGGTTGCGAGCATACCCATATGGTCGGCTCTTGTTCTGTCCATCTTGCCTGAAGACCTGCCGCGCCAGAAGTTTCCGCCGCCTACAACTATGGCTACCTGAACCCCCATCTCTACACAGGTTTTTACCCTTTCGCAAACGCTGAGTACCTTATCAAAATCAATTCCTACGCCCTTTTCACCCGCAAGCACTTCGCCGCTGAGTTTAAGGAGCACTCTTTTATAAACCGGTTTCATAATTACACCCCAACACTTTATCCTTTATTTTATTATTTATATTTTAACTTATAAGTACAATAAAGTCAATCTAAACATATTTAATTTTATTTTTATTTATACTTGAAATACTGCAAAATTGTGATACAATTAGTATATATAAATTTTGGCAAAAGGAGTTTTAAAAATGAAAAAGGAAGTTTTAGTTGAAATATCAGCGCGTCATGTTCATGTATCACGCAAGGATCTTGACATTCTTTTCGGTGAGGGTTATGAACTTACCAATAAGAAAGACCTTTCCCAGCCGGGACAGTTCGCTTGCGAAGAAAAGGTTACAGTTGTAGGAACAAAGGGTTCTTTAAAGGCTTCTATTTTAGGCCCTGTCCGTCCTGATACTCAGGTTGAACTCTCTCTCACAGATGCCCGTTCTATCGGTGTTACCGCTCCCATCAGAGAATCGGGAGACATTAAGGGTACAGGCGCTTGCAAACTCATAGGACCTGCAGGCGAAGTAGAGATTTCTGAGGGCGTTATTGCCGCTAAGCGTCATATACATATGACAGTTGCCGATGCTGAGAAATACGGCATTACCGACAAGCAGATTGTTTCTGTTAAAATCCCCACCGAGGGCAGAGCACTTGTATTCGGAGATGTTGTAGCCAGAGTGAGCGACAGTTATGCTCTTGCTATGCATATTGATACTGACGAGGCAAATGCTGCCTGCGTTCCCGGCAGTTGCATTGGTGAAATTCTTGACTAATCCTTTAGGAATTTATCTTCACATTCCGTTTTGTGAAAAAAAATGCAATTACTGTGACTTTTTTTCAACCTTTGCAACAGAGAATTCGTTAGATGAATATACTGACGGTTTGATTGAAAGCATAAAAAAATGGGGCGGTCTTTTAAAAAACCGCCCCATTGATACTATTTACCTTGGCGGCGGTACACCGTCATTACTCGCTCACCGTCTGCCAAAGTTAATAAGTGCTGTAAATGAAAATTTTACATTACTGCAAAACAAGGAAATCACTCTGGAATTAAATCCCTCAGGTAATGTAGAGGATTTACTCGGGTATGCTAAAGAGTCAGGAGTTAACCGTCTGTCTATAGGGGCACAAAGCGGAGATGACAGCGAACTTAAAATTCTCGGCAGAACCCATACTGCAAGCGATACTGAAAAAACAGTAAAACTTGCAAGGAAAATGGGTTTTGAGAATATTTCTCTTGATATTATGATAGGACTTCCCCATTCCAATCATGAGAAACTTAAAAATAATCTTGATTTTATTTTATCCCTCTGCCCCGAGCATATCTCGGCTTATATGCTTAAAATTGAGGAAAAAACTGTTTTTTATAAGAAAAGGGAAGAACTCAATTTGCCCTGTGATGACGCTCAGGCAGAGCAGTATCTTTATATGTGCCAATACCTTGAAGACAAAGGTTATTCGCATTATGAAATTTCGAATTTTGCAAAGAAAGGGAAAATCAGCCGTCACAATATAAAATACTGGCAGGGTATTGATTATCTGGGACTCGGTCCCTCTGCCCATTCAGCGCTTGACGGCAAGCGGTTTTACTATAACCGCAGTATACCAAAGTTTTTAAACGGAAATTCCCCTGTTTGTGACGGGGACTGCGGTGGCGAAGAAGAATACATTATGTTAAGACTTCGCCTTAAAGAGGGGTTAAACCCTGATGAATTCACAAAACTTTTCGGCAAAAGTTTACCGAAAGAATTTTTTGAACGCTGTGAATTATTTAAAAAAGCAGAATTTTTGAATACAGACAACAACCGTATATCGCTTACAGATAACGGAATGTTACTTTCTAACAGAATAATTTCAGAACTATTGGAGTGTTTGTGATGAAAACCCTTAAAATCCATCTTATCCGCCACGGCGCTACCGACGCAAATATTTTAGGGCAGTATATCGGCTGTAAAACTGATACACCGCTTTCCCCCGAAGGGCTTAACGAACTGCGCCTTTTGAAAGAGAATACCGAATACCCCGAAATTGAGCAGTTATATTCAAGTCCTCTGCTCCGTTGCAGGCAGACCGCTGCCGTACTTTATCCCGAAAAAGGAATAATAACGGTTGACAATCTTAAAGAATACGA
>JAFVTZ010000019.1 GCA_017502965.1 Clostridia bacterium | reverse complement strand
GGGACATTTCTCCCCCGTAAGCGCCCGCATTCATATAAAGCGCTCCGCCGACACTTGCAGGAATACCGTATAACTGTTCTAAACCTGTGAGCGAATTTTTAAGCGCCGCAACACATACCGCCGCTAAAGATGCTCCTGCCCCTGCCGTTATACACTCACCCTCAACGGTTATTTTATCCATATCCGAAAGGCTGACTACAGCCCCATCAATCCCTTTGTCAGAAACAAGCAGATTACTGCCTTTTCCTATAATAAAATAAGGAATATGGAGTTCGCAAAGTTTATTTAAAACCGATGAAAGTTCCGAAGTATCTGCCGTTTTCACAAAAATGTCGGCATTGCCGCCTGTTTTAAAACTTGTGTGCTGACACATCGGTTCATTTTCAAAATATTTAATTTTCTTTTCCTTGCAAAATTCGCAAAATGCCCTTTGTGCCATAAAAATACCTCTTATCTGTATAAATCGCAAATATAAGCCGCACCGATTATGCCCGCATCGTTACCGAGGGTGGCTGTCTTTATCTCTGTTTTAAGTGCTACATTTCTTCCGTAATTCTCGCCTGCAACAATTTTACTTACGGGCACAATAAGATTATCCCCCTCTTTGGAAACACCGCCACCAATGCAAAGTACATCAGGCTGGAAGATGTTGATAACATTTGCAAGACCCATTGCAAGATAGTAAATATACTTATCTACAACCGCTTTTCCTGCCTCGTCGTTTTTGCGCATAGCATCAAAAGCGGTACGTCCGCTTACATTTTTGATATCTCCATTACACATATCCCACATAATGCTCTCGGGATATCTTATCATTGCCTGCTTTGTCTGACGGATAAGCGCAGTAGCAGATGCATAGGTTTCAAAACAGCCCTGTCTTCCGCAGTTGCAGGTCTCACCCTCAAGGCAGATAACAGTATGACCGAGTTCTGCGCCTGCATAGTTAGAGCCTGAATATAGTCTGCCGTTTATAATAATTCCGCCACCGACGCCTGTGCCTAAAGTTATCATAACACAGTTGTTTGTGCCCTTTCCTGCTCCTGCAACAAATTCACCGTAAGCCGCGGCATTTGCATCGTTTTCAATAAAGAAATCTATTCCTGTACTCTCTTTCAACATTTCGGTCATTTTAACATTATAGAAATCAAGATTATTTGAAAAAATAACCTCTCCGCCTACAGGGTCAATAGCACCGGGAGCCCCTACACCTGCAGCATCAATATCTTTAAGGGTAAACCCTGCTTTTTTAACCGCTTCAAGAGCGCAGGCCGCCATATCGTCAATAATTTCTTTAGCGGGTCTCGGGCAGTTTGTCTTGCATTTTGCAGTGGCTACTATTTCATATTTCTCATTTACGACTCCGGCGACAATATTTGTGCCGCCTAAATCAATACCTAATCTATACATTTTCTTTCTCCTGAATTTTTAAATAATTTAAAACGGATTTACAGGTGCGTTATCACCTGAAGATGGTGTATCATCATCAGTCATGCCGAGGCGTTTTAATAAATCTTCAGCGGCATTGTAGCCGAGTTTCTTCTGACGGCTGTTCATAGCCGCAACCTCTATAATAACCGCAAGGTTTCGTCCCGGTTTTACAGGGATTGTGAGCGACGGTATATTAAGACCCAGAATCTCGGTGGTGTGGTTTTCAAGACCCATTCGGTCATAAACCTTATTTATATCCCACTGTTCAAGATTTATAACCAAATCTATCTTCTCTGTGAGTTTAACCGAGCCTGCGCCGAATATACGGCTGGCATTTATAATACCTATGCCGCGAAGTTCTATAAAATGCCTTATATTATCGGGTGCTGTACCTACAAGCGACTTACTTGAAACCTTTCTGATTTCAACCGCATCGTCGGCTATAAGTCTGTGACCTCTTTTTACAAGTTCAATAGCCGTTTCACTCTTACCTACTCCGCTCTCACCAAGCAGTAAAATACCTTCACCGTAAACCTCAACTAAAACTCCGTGTCGGGTAACACGGGGAGCAAGGTGCAGATTAAGAAAAGCAATAAGCGCAGATGTGAAATCAGAAGTCGACTCTGTGCTTCGAAGCAGAGGCACGCCGTACTCTTTAGCAATAGCGATAAAAGAATCGCTCACCTCTAACCCTCTGCAAACCACAACTGCCGCAGGTTTACGCGAGAAAAATTCTTTAAGCCTCTGGGACGCTTTTTCATCAGTAAACCGCATTAAAAAGCCTTCTTCGCTTTTACCTATTATCTGAATACGGTTTTCATCAAAAAATTCGAAATATCCTGCCATGTGAAGTCCCGGACGGTTTATTTCGGAACTTCCTATCATTATATCGGCAGGTTCACCCGATATATTAAGTATTTCCAGAGAAAACTCTGAAATTATCTTTGCCAGCGATACCTTAAAGTTGGTTCTCAAATTTATTCCCCCTGTAAAAGTATTCCATTTAAAACTATTATACTGTATAAATAACAAAAAAGCAAAGAATTTTATATACTTTTGCAGTGTTTTTAAAGTTTTTTCTTGATAATATCGGTTTTTAGCCGTATAATGTTATTTGTTAGAGTATAATCTGATTAAAATGTTACTTAAAAGGATGTTATTTTGAAATGAAACTTGGTATGGTGGGACTTCCCAATGTAGGTAAATCAACCCTGTTTAATGCAATCACAAATGCGGGCGCACAGTCTGCTAATTACCCTTTCTGCACAATTGAGCCGAATGTGGGTATGGTGAGCATGCCTGACGAAAGACTTGAAAAATTAGCCGAAATCTATAACCCCGATAAATTCACCCCTGCGGTTATTGAATTTGTTGATATTGCGGGTCTTGTAAAAGGCGCTTCCAAAGGCGAAGGTCTTGGAAACAAATTCCTCAGCAATATCCGCGAGGTGGATGCTATTGTTCATGTTGTCAGGTGCTTCGAAAGCACAGATATTATCCACGTTGAGGGCTCTGTTGACCCTGCGCGTGATATTGAAACCATAAACCTTGAACTTATTTTCTCGGATATTGAAATGGCTCAAAGACGCCTTGACAGAGCAACCAAAGCCTTAAAAGGTGATAAGAAAATGCAGGGAGAGGTTGATTTTCTTAAAAAACTTATAGACCATCTTGAAAAAGGTCTTCCTGCACGCTCGGTTGAAATAAATGACGAAAGCGAACAGGAAATTATAAACACCACTGCTTTGCTTTCTGCAAAACCTGTAATCTATGCCTGCAATATGAGTGAAGACGATTTTGTAAGCGGAATTGATTCTAACGCAAATTATAATAAAGTAAAAGAAATTGCAGAACTCGAAAAGGCTGAAATACTCCCCATCTGCGCCGCATTAGAGGCTGAAATTTCGGGTCTTTCGGACGAGGAAAAAACAATGTTCTTAGAAGAACTCTCGCTC
>JAFVTZ010000018.1 GCA_017502965.1 Clostridia bacterium | reverse complement strand
TTGATGCTACTCAGACAATGGTTACCAAGATTGATGACGATACCTATCAGGTACAGGTTGTTGCTTGGTATGACAATGAGAACAGCTACACCAGCCAGATGGTTCGTACCATTAAGTATTTCGCTGAAATCTAATAATATTAGATATAAAAGTAAAGAAGGTTGTCCGAAAGGGCAACCTTCTTTGTTTGTATAAAATAAAATGCAGGAATAGGCATCTTTGACTGTACACCGTAATTTGTCTGATATAAAATTTACAACCTTGTCGCTTATGCCGCGACGGGCACACCCTTTCTTGTGTAGGTGAAAAGAAAGGGTGGAAAGATTCGCCTGAGGGGGAGTTTCGATTCTCCCCCTTTAGGTGTCGGGTTGCAACTCACATAAAAAAGCCTTTCAAGAGAGAATAGAATTCTCCATTGAAAGGCAAGTTTATTTTAAAACTTAAAATTTTTGCTCCGACACCGTATTCCCCCTAAACGACAAGGGTTTCACTCTTGACCCGTAGCAATAACAGTTTAGCTTATACTCCAAAATAAACTCTATTGTTTAATTACAGAAATATTTGTGGAAGCACAAATGCAATTATTTGAATTTATTACCTTTTTTATCAAGAATTGCGGTTCTTGTTACAGAATAGAAAATGGGCTCTGTTTCTGTCTGAGAGAAGAATGTATCCATCACAAGTGAGGGATTGAGGTTATCTTCACTGCCTGCAACAAGAGTGAGGTTAAGTGTTTTATCCTCAAGCAAAAAACTTTTGATTTTCGGTATCAAATCAATTTGTTTTACCTTGCCTTTTTTGCCTGTTTTTTCGCAGAGAATACTGTCACTTTGCAAAAATGCGGAAAGTTTACTGGCAGTTTCGGCTTTGAGTTCTTCAAAACTTAAAATGAAATCTGCATAACCGATTTCTTTTGTCGGCAAAACAGGGTCATTTACAGCAAAGAACTTAATATCCTCAGCCGCTACTGAATTAAGTTGCTCCAGGCACTGACTGTTTGTGAAATTTTCATCCACAATTCTTATATCCATAATCTCGCAGGTGCTTTCAAACCCGAGGGATAGCGGCACTGCAAAATTCATATAGATATGGCGGTTAAAACCCTCGGTATACCAGACGGGGATTTTAGATTTTTTTATAAGACGTGCCATAAAACGGGTGAGGTCAAGGTGAGATACAAATTTCATTCTGCCGAGTTTTGAAAAATAAATTCTAACGTTTCTCAAAGCAAACACCCTCCCCATAGCAAGCGGCTCCGCATGCCGAACATTTTTCGCGGCAGTTTGGAGTTGTTTTTTCGTTGTGTGCAGTTTCGTTTTCTTTTATAAGGAATTTTTTTGTAACTCCGTAATCAAGGTGGTCCCAAGGATTTATCTCGCTGTAATCACGAAGTCGGTTAGCATAGAATTCAGGAGAAACTCCAGCATCTTCAAATGCCTTTTTCCACTTTTCGTCATCAAAACATTCGGTCCAACTGTCAAAAGTACAGCCGTTTTTGTATGCCAATTCGATAACTGCGCCGAGTCTGCGGTCACCTCGGGCAAAAACACCCTCAAGACTGCTTGTGGCAGAATCGTGATAGCTGAGGGAAATCTTTCTTGTTGTGATGCAGGATTTGAGATATTCCTGACGGCGGTGGATTTCCTCTTTTGTAATCTGAGGCTCAAACTGGAAAGGTGTGAAAGGTTTCGGAACAAAGGTTGAAACGCTGATAGAAACCGAAACCGATTTGCCTTTGGGTTTATTCGGCATAGAATAAAATTCGTTTACGATTTTTTGCCCCAAATCGGCAATACCTTTTAAATCTTCGTCAGTTTCGGTGGGAAGACCTAACATAAAATAGAGTTTAACCGCAGTGTATCCGCCCTCAAATGCGGTGCGGCAGGTGTTAAGTATTTCTTCCTCGGTGACATTTTTGTTTATAACATCGCGAAGTCTCTGAGTTCCGGCTTCAGGGGCGAAAGTAAGACCGCTCTTTCTTATGTGTTTAATCTTATCAAGCAGTTCGTCTGAAAAATTATCAATTCGAAGCGACGGCAAAGCAAGGCTGACATAAGATTTTTCGGTCCACCCGAGTAGTTTGTTGAGAAGCGGCTCTATTTCGCGGTAGTCACTTGTGCTGAGCGAGGAGAGAGAAATTTCGTCATAACCTGTATTTTCGCAGAGTGCTCTTGCCTGACGGTTTACTGTATCACTGCTTTTTTCACGTACAGGGCGGTAGATAAACCCAGCCTGACAGAAACGGCAACCTCTGATACAGCCTCTGAAAACTTCCTGAACAACACGGTCGTGCACGATTTCAATATACGGCACAACAAAATTATCGGGATAATAACACTTGTCCATATCCTTTATAATGCGCTTGCTAATAACCGCAGGAGCGCCATTTTTCGGAGTTACAGACTTGATAGTGTTATCTTCGTTATATTCAATATCGTAAAGAGAGGGGACATAAACACCCTCGATTTTAGCGGCGGCTCTTAAGAATTCTTCTTTGGTGCTGCCTTTTTTCTTGTGTTCTTTATAAAGGTCAATAATCTCTAAATCAACCTCTTCGCCTTCTCCGAGGAAGAAAAGGTCAATAAAATCGGCGATAGGTTCGGGGTTGCAGACGCAGGGACCGCCTGCTACAACCAAGGGGGAGAGAGAAGTTCTGTCAGCAGATTTTAAGGGAAGCCCTGCAAGGTCTAACATATTAAGCACATTGGTATATGCCATTTCATACTGCAAAGTGAAACCTATAAAATCAAAATCTTTTATCGCATCGCGGCTTTCAAGCGCAAAAAGGGGAATGTTATTTTCGCGCATAACCGCTTCAAAATCGGTCCACGGAGCAAAAACACGCTCGCACCAGATGTCTTCACGCGAATTGAAAAGGGAATAAAGAATCTTCATTCCAAGATGCGACATTCCGATTTCGTAAGTATCAGGAAAACAAAATGCAAACCTTACGTCAACCTTTTCCTTGTCTTTAATAATACTGCCCGATTCTCCGCCCGAGTATCTTCCGGGTTTCTGAACCTGAAGTAAAAGTTTTTCGAATTGTTGTGTGTCCATAATTAAAATCCTTTGTTTTATATTCTTTACTATTCTACAATAAATCCCGATATCTTTCAACTAATTTTTAATAATACACATAACAATTAAATAAAATCCCATTATATAAAGGGTTATATTGAGTTTTGCTTTAAGGGTCAGTATTATTGCGGCGATTATTACTGCGACTGCTAAAATAAGTGTTGTCAGTTTGACGGCTGTTTCTGAAGTTCTGGGCGAATACCTTTTTGCGAGTATACAGTAAAGTATAGTGCCGCCGTCAAGCCCCCAAACAGGCAGAGAATTAAAAGAGCCTATAAGAAGATTTATTAAAGCATAATACAAAGAGGTGTCATTTCTGTATGCAAGATAATTCAGATAAAGGGTTAAAAAAAGAACAAAATTTGCAATAGGACCGCAAACGGCAATAATTATATCGTTTTTATACTGCCGTGTAAAACTTGCAGTTATCTGTACAGAAGCAGGTATCAGTTTTACCTTTTTAGGAGCACATTCAAGCGCCCACATAACAAAAAGATGTGCCGTTTCGTGGATAATTACAGCCGAAAGGGTAGGCACAGCCATTCCTGTTCTGTCAAAAAGAATCATAAGGGTTATTACGGCGGCAAATAAAAAAGATATGTAAATTTCTGTGCCGAAAAGTTTAAATCTCATCTGTAACACCTATTACTTCGTTTATGTCGGTTTCGGAGCAAATCTGCTCGGTGTAAAATGCTTTGAGGTCTGAATATATATCATCAAAAAAGTATTTTGTTATTATAACAGTTATGAGTATAATTGCTATAAAAACTGCCTGAACAATAATTATATTCGCAAATTGACTTTTGGGTTTTATGTTTGTTTCTTCAGGCATATTCAAAACTCCTTGCCTTGTATTTTTATATGTGGTATAATTTATATATATTTTTATTTAGGATGATATTATGCCTTTTTTACCTATAACTAAAAAAGAAATGTCTAAACTTGGGTGGAGTGAACCTGATTTTGTTTTGGTGACAGGTGATGCTTATGTAGACCACCCGAGTTTCGGGACAGCGGTTATTTCGCGTGTGCTTGAAAGCAAGGGATATAAAGTTTGTATATTACCGCAACCGAGGTGCGATGAAGATTTCAGGCGCTTTGGTAGCCCCCGTCTTGCATTTTTGGTCAACGGCGGAAATATAGATTCAATGGTCGCTCACTACACAGCCGCAAAAAAACGCCGCAGTGACGATGCGTATACTGCGGGCGGAAAGAGTGGGGCAAGACCTGACAGAGCGGTGATTTCTTACTGTAAATCAATTCGCCGTATTTTCGGGGCTGTTCCGATTGCTATTGGCGGAATTGAAGCGTCCCTCAGGCGTTTTGCACATTATGATTATTGGGACGA
>JAFVTZ010000017.1 GCA_017502965.1 Clostridia bacterium | reverse complement strand
ATATCTGCCATTTGATCCAGCACAGCTTTGAATTCCTCTTCCGTCAGTTCTTCCGCTGTTTTTCCTTGTGCCTGCGCCAGCTTTTCCAGTTCTGCTTCTATAGGTTTGCGTAGCACAGTCAGACCTATGTCAAACAATTGGTCCAGTTTTGTTTCATCGTCAATGACATTCACCAACGCACCTGCAATCAGTTCTGATTCTGATTTTTCAAGGTGGATTGCAGAAGCAAAAGAACGCTCACTGATTAATACTTCGGTAGAAATCGGACCTGAGGACGAAATTTTAACCCTTTCAACCTGTTGTTATGATTTTGACAATGCCCGTTTTGTAGTAATGGCTAAAAAGTTAAAGCCCAACGAACAAATACCTAATGCTGATACTGCCGTTTATAACCCTAATCCGAGATATCCTCAAGCCTGGTATGATAAAAAAGGTATTTATGGATATAAAGAGGATAACGGCAACCTAAACAACAGTTCAGTTAATAGTGAATCAGAAAATGAGAGTTCTTCCGGAACGGCTTGTAAACATTTAGGCGGTTACAAATATTCAAATATTAAGTCGGCAACACACACTTGCATTTGTATTCAGTGTAATGAAAAGGTTGAAGAACCCTTCCATGTGTTTGACCAGAAGGTTGCAAGTAAAACATTCTTGAAGGATGGAGCAAACTGCTCTTACGGTAATATATATTATAAAAGTTGCGTTTGCGGAAAAGCGGGTACCGAAACTTTTGAATCGGGAAATCCTAATAATAATCATAAGTTTGGCGACTGGAAAAAAGTTAAAGACGCAACGAGTTCCGAACCCGGTTTAGAAGAGAGAACTTGTTCTATTTGCGCAACTAAAGAAACGAAAGAAATTCCGTTTGTCCCGAGCGAAAGCAGTTCGGATTCAAGCGAGGGTTCAGACGAAAATCAAGAAAACAACGAATAGTTTTAACAAAAGGAGATAAAAATGTCGAACTTAAAGCTAGACATTATATATTACAATACTTCTTCTGACTTTGAGATGGAGTTTAATCTTAGCGGTTGCTACCGTATGAGAATCTTTAAAGACAAAATCGAGTCGAAAAAGCAGTTGGTTTCCGCGTTAGCAAGGGACGTTTCCCGAAGCAAGGTGATTTTAGTCGTAACCGACCTTTTTGGAGAAGACAGTGCAATTCCTACTCTTTCCCGAGCCATAGGAATTCCTTTGATTTCACCAAACAAGGAAGAATTTGGCATAACTACAACCGAAGAGATTGTTATTCCAAAGTCGGCCGTGCCCCTTGTTACAAAAACCGGCATTTACGGTGGTTTTATTATTGAAAAAGGACAGCAGTCAATAATTATCGTATCAAATGTGCGTTCTTTGCGTCACGAAATTATGAAGACTTATGTTCATAATTATATTTTTGATGTCGGTCAACTTTTAGCCTATCAGGAAAGAATTGGTCAAAACGGGCAGTCGGTTCAGTTTGTCCCTGTTAGCAACATGTCTCAGCCCTCTGAAGACGAAGAGACTATAAGCGAACAACCACAACTATCAGAAGAAAAAACCGACGAAGACGAAAACAGTTCTGAAAATCTTGATAGTCAGGCGGTCACTGAAGAAGCAGAACAGTCTGCCGAAAGCGATACCGAAGTTTTAGAAGATAATTCGAAGGAAGAAACAAACACTGCCGAAAAGGTAACGAAGAATCTAATTGAGCCGGGCATTAATCATACAGCAGATTTGGAAGAACTTGCGTTAGAAGAACCTGAAGAGCCCAAAAAGAAAAACACTAGAAAAACCCGAAAGGCTACAAACATAATTCTTCTTATAATTGTAATATTATTACTTATAGCCTTTGGTGTTTTAGCATACTTCTTTGTTTATTTGCCGGCGATTGGCCTCGAAAACCCCATTTTAAATGAGCAAAACGGATTCTTTTATGAACTTATTAACAGTTTTCGTTAGGAGTTATTATGGAACAGATTATTGAACAATTTGCTTTATTTCTGGATAAATGGTTAATACCTGAAGTCGCGGCATTTATTATTTCGTTACTTCCGATATTTGAACTGCGCGGCGGTCTTATAGCCGCAAGTGTTCTTCAGGTGAATTTTTTTATCGCCTTTCCTATTTGCGTTATTGCTAATATGATTCCCATTCCGTTTATCCTGCTTTTCATTCGCAAGGTGTTCGATTTTATTGAGCGCACGAATTTTCTTTGGATGGCTAAACTTGTTAGAAAAATTGATGAGAAAGCAACAAATAAAAGCAAAAAGGTTAATACCGCAAGTATTTGGGGTTTATTCATTCTTGTTGCAATTCCACTTCCCGGCACAGGAGCGTGGACGGGAGCACTTGTAGCAAATATTCTTGGATTAAATCGCACTAAGGCTTTTTGGACAATTTTCTTTGGTGTTATTACAGCAGGTGTTATTATCTCTTTAATTTCATACGGAATACCGTATATTATTTCTTTGATTTAATTTTAAATAAGAAACGGAGCACTTCAATGAAGTGCTCCGTTTTATTATTTTGATTTAGATTCACAGTAGATGCAGCGGTAAACCATATTTTTCTTGTCGGTTAGTTTGAAAATATGGGGAATTTCACGCTCAACCGAAGTGATACAACGAGGGTTTTTACATTTAATAATTCCCTCGATTTTTTCGGGGGGTTCGATTTTGGGAAGTTTTGTATTAACTCCGT
>JAFVTZ010000016.1 GCA_017502965.1 Clostridia bacterium | reverse complement strand
ATAAAAAGTATTCTGGCATTGATTTTAAGTGTGCTCGTGCTATTTTCTTGTTTTTCTTCTGTAGGCATTCTGGCATATGCAGAAGAATATACCGAGTTTGATCTCTACGGTGAAAACACAGTTTCTTTTGACTATAGAAAAGAAACCGTTACTTTTGTTATAACTCCTAAGCAAAACGGTGAATATACTTTCTATACCGACTGTGAGTATGATGCCGATGCTGAGCTTTATGATTCGGGGTTTTATTCTCTTGCAGAAGCCACAGATATTGATGCCAAAAACGGCAACTATAATTTTAAACTGACCTACTATCTTTATGCATACAATACATACTACCTTGAAATCACAAACTGTGATAAAGGCGGTATCTCATTCCCTGTTTATACCGTGCTTCCTGAATGTCTGCTTGAAAGTTTTGAGTTAAACAGAGGGGATTTCAGTATCCTCGCAGGCAGAGAGGAATCCATAAGTGTAGAGAATGTGCTTCCTGAATATGTAGAATATGTTGATTACAAATGGACTTCTGATAATGAAGATGTTGCTACTGTTGTTGCATACGATTATGACAACAAATATGCAACTGTTTGTGCTGTGTCTGAAGGAACTGCCACTATTACTGTCACTGCGCACAACGGTATCAGCCGCAGTGTTAAGGTTAATGTTGTAGGAAGAACCAAACTTTCGGTTTCAGAGGAATTGCAGTTTGAAATAACCGATCCCAACGGCACTGCATACGCTGAGTTTACTCCTGAGGAGAGCGGCCAGTACCGTATATATACCGTTTCCGATTATACTGTATATATAGATAGTTTTATTGACTCTAACGACAGCAATTACGGTGCTTTTTACCCCGAAGACGGCAAAACCGAGATTTCCCGTGAAATATGTTTAAGCGAAGGCGTTACATATAATATGGATTTTCGCTCTTATGACGGAAATTCGGGTAAATTCAAAGTCGGAATTGAACGCATAATCTCTGTAGATGAAGTTGAAATACTTTACAATGGCAAACCGACCTATTCATTAACCGCTGTTGTCGGTGATACTTTCAGGTTAGAAGCCGAAGTTTTGCCTGAAAACGCTACAAACAAAGGCGTAAGATGGGAATCGGGCAATACCGAAATTGCAACCGTTTCTGAAGACGGTACCGTTGAGATTACAGGAGTAGGTTCGACCGATATTGTGGTACATACTATTGACGGAGATTATACTTCCCAACTCTGGATAACTGCCCGTAAAATCACCGCCAGTCTCGAAGTTGGCGCTGAAATTACAGCAGAATACTTAACCGAAGAAGACCTTTACTTTAGTTTCACCCCTGAAGACAGCGGAAACTATATTATCTATTCTTCCGAACGGGGCGATTTTGACCCTTATGTTACTGTTTATAATTCTGACTGGGAAAATATAGGTGATAATAACGATTATTATGATTCTGACGGCATTTTAGACTGGAATTTCAGAATAGTAAAATATTTTGAAGCAGGTAAAACCTATTATATCCAAACTAGTATCAATAATGTTATCGGCGCTCATAAAGTCGGCGTAAAGAAAGCGGCGGCAATAGAAAGTTTTGAAATTTCAGGTATTGATAAGCAGTATGTAGGAAAGATATCTACATTCAATATTTACAATCAAACCCCTGCAGACTCAGGCACTCCTTCATTAAACTGGACCTGCAGCGACAGTTCTGCCGCAAAAATAACTGTAACAGATGATACCGTAGCGCAAATCGAATGGCTCAAAGCAGGTGTTTTCACCCTGACCGCCACCGATAAGGACGGCGCTTTCGCTCAGTATGTTGTAACTGTTTCTGACGCAAAGGAAATAAAGGAAAACATTACTGAAACTGCAACCTTTACTTATAATAACGAAACCGTTGCTTACAAATTCATACCCGAAACTTCGGGAAAATATGAATTTTACTCTTCAAATGTAGTTGGAAATACCATTACAACTATAAATCTTTACAGCGCAACCGATCATCTTTACTCCAGCGGTGAGTCATATCCGGGCAAAGGTTCTACCGTGCAGTATTACCTTGACGCAGGCAGTACATATTTTGTTGAAATTTCTGCAAGTTTTTATGATATGGAAACTTCAGAGTATGATTTTACCGTTGTAAAAACAGTACCTGCCGAAAGCATTATTATAAATTCGGGAACAGATAAAATAACAGGATATATAGGCAACGATATGAGGCTTAATATAACTTCCGCTCCCGACCATAGCAATACAGACTCAATAGAATGGTCTTCAAGCGCGGAAGATATCGTATCTGTCAATTCTGACGGATATATATACTTCCGTAACGAAGGTACGGCGGTTATAACAGCAAAAATATCCGAAACCGTATTTGATACTATTACTGTCAATGTAAAATCAACACCCGAGTTGCAGGTAAATGTGCCCCTGAGTGTTATTATTCCAAATTCTTCCACTTCTGTCGATGTGATATTTACACCTTCTGTTAGCGGAAAATATGTGTTCTATTCAAGCGGAGAATTAAACGCATATGCAAATTTATACAACAACGATGGTTGGCTTTCATCGTGCATAAGTCTTGACGACAACAAAAATTTCAAACTCGCTTATGAACTCGAAGCAGGAGTTACATACACTTTATCGGTAGGTTACTATGACAGTATTGCAAACGGTGAAATAAACCCTGCCGTTGTCCCTGTTACACCTGCCACCTCTATTCAATTAGACACTCATTCTGTCAATATTTTTGCAAACTCGGTATCAGGCATCCGTTTCAATATTGCTCCTTTCACTGCTGAGTTATCGGATATCACAATAACCTCCAATGACGAAAGTATTGCAACTGTAAAAACCTTACCTGATGATAATTATTTTGAGGTTATCGGTGTCAGCGGGGGTTCAACCTTTATTAGTGTCAGCAGTAAAGGCGGCGCAAGTGTTACCCTGCCTGTAACTGTAAAACCTGTTTATACCCTTTATCTTGACCGTCCTCAGAACATAAACATTACTGATAACGGTGAAAGAATACGCCTTACATTTACTGCACCTAAAACAGGTAAATACGACCTTTTCTCACATAATCTGCTTGATACCGCAACTATCAATATTTGGAACGAGTATTACAATAATACTGTTTCCCTGCATCAGGGCAACAGTTTCTGCGACTTAGTAGAACTCACCGAAGGTGTAACATATATCATTGAAACGGGTTATCAATCCGTTGAGAAGACAGGTTCTTACGATTTGTTTATAACCGAAGTAAAAGAACCCGAATCTCTTATTATAAATAACGGCGAGGAATCTGTTAAAGGTTATAAAGGAGATTCTATACAGTTAAGCCTCGGATATTTCCCTGCACATATAGATAACTCCAAAATTGTTTGGTATTCAACTGACGATACTGTTGCTACAGTTGACCAAAACGGTTATGTTACATTACTTTCAACCGGAGACGCTTATATTGTGGCATATTACAATGAGCAGGTTTGGGATGATATACTTATCAAGTGTATTGATTATCCCTCTCTCTCATTAAATATACAGCAAACCCTTCCAATTAAAGAGAACTATGAAATAAGTTGTTACCAATATGTTGCTGAAAGTTCCGGAACTTATATTTTGAAATTCAGGGCTGATCAGTCTGTACATGTACAAATATATGACAGTAATTGGACGCCTATAAATAGTGTTGGCGCTTATGACTTACAACTTTCTTTCAATGCTGTTGAAGGCGAAACTTACTATTTTAAATTCAGACATATGTATCTTGACTATTCGGGTACGGTTGATGTTATACTCGAATCAAAACCGGCTGTTACAAATCTTGAAATAGTTCAGTATCCTGATAAAATGACCTATTACGAAGGTGAGACACAGTTTGAATATTGGGGACTTATCCTTAAAGCCACCCTTTCAAACGGTAATTCCGTTTACTGGAATTATAATCAAGGCGATTTAGCAGGTTATGAAGTATTTATCGATTGCAGTTTCTCCGACGGAGTTTACAGCGGTTCTGCCATAAGAGTAGGTACTGCTTCTGTAACTTTCAGTTTCAACATTTTAGAAAACCCTGTTGCAAAGTTTGAACTTTATTCAGGCAATATTAAAGAATTCGTTGAAAATATCGGTGGATATTGGAACGGTTCATATTACCAATATCAATATTATCAGAATATTGTTGATCTTGTATTCAAGATAACATATACCGACGGCAGAACAGACTTTATAACTGTAAATGATAATATTAACGATGCATCTGTCACTTATAGTTCAAACGAGCCTTGGTCTGTAGGTTCGGATAACTATATCACATTTACTTATCTCGGACACAGCATTGATGTTCCTGTTACGGTTATTGAAAACCCTGTTGAAAAAATTGAAATCAACAACGCTCCTTCTGCTGATATAATGTTTGGTGACTATGAATACGGTTCTTTAGGTCCTGACGGCATCTATTATATATATCTTGAGGATCTCGAAGGATTTTCATTTACTGTATATTACAAAAACGGAACACAAAAAACCTTTACCGCCAAAGACGCAATTATTGATTATGACTGTTATTACTGGGACGGTTATGCAGGATACTTTATGGAGTGCCCTGTCGAAAAAGCGGGGGATGCGACTTTTACTTTCAATTATTTAGGTCATACCGCAGAGGTAAGCATCAATATAAAGGAAAGCAATGTTTCATCTGTTGAAATAGTAAAAGATCCCGATATCACAGAGATAAACGGAAATCTGTTACCCGATTTTTACGGTATGCAGATAAAAATCACCTATACAGACGGCACATCAGAAATAGTAACCGTTACAGAAGAAAACAGTTATTTCGCTCAAGAAGGATATATCGTCTCTTTCAGCAATGAAAAGTTAACTATCAACAATTATGGTTACAGAGATGCCTATTTGATTTCTTATATGGGTGTTACTGCAACATTTGACAAAATTACATATATTGATAGTGAACTGCCTCAGATAAATGTTTCCGATATAACCCTTAACGGTGTCGGCACTGTATTTAATATAGACGGTGAAGAATATAAGATAACCAGCATTTACACTTGGTACAGAGAGTATGCAGAAGGTTATAACTATTTCTACGGAGTAGGAAGTACTGGAAAAGGATATTTTGAATTCGGTATAAATGTTTATGCCGATGAAAACGGATATATTTCAAATATAATGATAGAGAATAATGTCGGAATGATGGATATACTGGTCGATTCAGGAGATATTAACGGTGACGGAAGTATAGATGTAAGAGATCTTGTTGCAATGAAAAAGGCTGCTGCAGGAACTAAGAACGCAGCAAATAAAACCAATGGGGACATGAACCTTAACGGAAAAATAGATTCTTCCGACCTCGCTGTTCTCAGAAAACGGCTTTAGGCAAACCTGCCGATTTGGATATCTGGAGTTGTTAATGTGTCAAAAATTTATAATTCGATAGAAAATCTTATAGGCTCCACGCCGCTTTTAAGACTTAAGGCCACTGAACAAAAATACGGTGTTAAAGCAAATATTATTGCGAAACTTGAGTTTTTTAACCCTGCAGGCAGTGTCAAGGACAGGGTTGGTCTTGCAATGATTTGTGATGCTGAGGAAAAAGGTATTTTAAAGCAAGGCTCTGTTATAATTGAACCGACTTCGGGAAATACAGGTATAGGTCTTGCGGCGGTTGCGGCTGTCAGAGGCTACAGAGCGGTTATAGTAATGCCCGAAACCATGTCCGAAGAGCGCAAAAAACTGATGCTGGCTTACGGCGCAGAACTTGTGCTGACAGATGGTGCAAAAGGTATGAGCGGCGCTATTGAAAAGGCGGAAGAATTAGCAAAAGAAATACCTGACAGTTTTATTGCGGGTCAGTTTGTAAACCCTGCAAACAGTAAAGCGCATTTTGAAACAACAGGCCCTGAAATTTACCGAGATACAGACGGTTTAGTTGATATATTTGTTGCAGGTGTGGGTACAGGCGGAACTCTTACAGGTGTCGGGGAGTATCTGAAATCCAAAAATCCCGATATAAAAATAGTTGCGGTTGAGCCCGAAAATTCACCCGTTTTGTCAAAAGGTATCAGCGGTAAACACGCCATTCAGGGCATAGGCGCAGGTTTTGTACCCGAAGTGCTGAACAGGGATATTATTGATGAAATTATAACTGTTTCGGATGAAAATGCGATAAATACTGCAAGGTTTTTGGGAAAAGATGAAGGATTCCTTGTCGGTATTTCTTCGGGAGCGGCGCTTTATGCGGCTATAGAGATTTCTAAAAGGAAAGAAAACGCAGGCAAAAATATAGTGGTTCTTCTTCCTGATTCGGGAAACAAATATCTTTCAACCAATCTTTATGACTTTTAAATTATATCCTGCTCCGTTTTCGGGGCAGGATATTTTTCAGCAAAAAAATCATTTTCCTTTGATTGACAAATATAATATTTGGTTATATAATATATGAGTTAAAATTTGCTTTAAGGATGTATCAATATGAAATGGACTTCTCTTAACGATTTGCGCGAAAAATATCTGGCTTTTTTTGAGTCAAAAGGTCACTTGCGTCTTGGAAGTTTTTCTCTTGTGCCTCAGGGCGATAAGTCGCTTTTACTCATAAATTCAGGTATGGCGCCTATGAAAAAATATTTCACAGGTGAGGTAACCCCTCCCCGTAACCGTGTTACAACCTGTCAGAAATGTATCCGTACACCTGACCTTGAGCGCGTAGGTATAACCGCCCGTCACGGTACTTTCTTTGAAATGCTCGGAAACTTCTCTTTCGGCGACTATTTCAAAAACGAGGCAATTCCGTGGGCTTGGGAGTTTTTGACCGAAACTCTTGAAATACCTGAAAATCTTCTTTGGCCCTCTGTTTATGAAGAGGATGATGAGGCTTATGCCCTCTGGCGCGATGTTATAGGCGTACCCGAGGAGCATATAGTACGCCTTGGAAAAGCGGATAATTTCTGGGAGCACGGAACAGGCCCCTGCGGCCCTTGCAGTGAGATTTATTTTGACCGCGGCGAAAAATACGGTTGCGGTTCACCTGACTGCAAACCCGGTTGTGACTGTGACAGATATATGGAAATCTGGAACAATGTTTTCTCGCAGTTCAATAATATGGGTGACGGTACTTATACCGAACTCGAACATAAAAATATTGATACCGGTATGGGTCTTGAAAGACTTGCCTGCATTATGCAGGGGGTTGACAATATGTTTGAGGTTGACACCATTCGTAATATTCTCGATAAAGTATGCGCAATTTCAGGCAAGGAGTACGGCAAGGATACTAATACCGATATTTCTATCCGCGCTATAACCGACCACGCAAGAGCGGCTACATTTATGATAAGCGACGGTATTATCCCTTCTAACGAAGGCAGAGGATATGTACTTCGCCGTATTATCAGAAGGGCTGTCCGCCACGGAAAACTTATAGGCATTAACCGTCCTTTCTTTATGGAACTTTGCGATGCTGTAATAAACGAAAATAAATCGGGATACCCTGAACTGATAGAGAAGAAAGAACTTATTACCAAGGTTATCACCAACGAGGAAGCAAGTTTCAATAAAACTATTGATCAAGGTTTGTCTATGCTCGAAACTCTGACACAGAATGGCGGTATGCTATCAGGCGAAGATGCTTTCAAACTTTATGATACTTACGGTTTCCCCGTAGACTTAACAAAGGATATTCTGGCTGAAAAAGGTATGACACTTGATGAAGAAAAGTTCAGAGAGTGTATGAATGAGCAGCGTGAGAAAGCGAGAAATGCACGTAAAGCGTCCGACGGTGAAAGTTGGAAGAGTGACGGTATTGCTTTTGAAAATATTCCTGCAACCGAATTTTTGGGTTACGGTGAGAATACCTGTACTGCAACCGTACTCGATATCGTAAGCGAGGGTGAACACGTAGGAACTGTATCTCAGAATGCAAGCGCTATAATAGTTCTCGATAAATCTGTCTGCTATGCTGAAAGCGGCGGTCAGGTTGGAGACACAGGTGTTATTAAAAGCGGCGATAATGTTTTTGCGGTTTTGGATACCAAGAAAACTGTTGACGGTATATTTACCCATAGCGGTAAAGTGAATGCAGGTTCTTTGTCTGTAGGTGACAAGGTTGAGGTTGCTATTGATGCAGAGCGCAGAAACGCTATTCGCCGCAACCATACTGCCGCTCACCTTTTGCAGGCAGGTCTTCGCGCAGTGCTCGGAACTCATGTTGAGCAGGCGGGACAACTTGTTAACGAAAAGGCTGTCCGTTTTGACTTTACCCATTTCTCAGGTCTTTCTGCTGAAGAACTTTCAAAGGTTGAAATGTTTGTAAATACTGCAATTTTAAACGGAATTGCGGTTGATAATAACGAAATGCCTATTGCCGAGGCTAAAAAGCTTGGCGCTATGGCTTTGTTCGGCGAAAAGTACGGCGAGGTTGTCCGCGT
>JAFVTZ010000015.1 GCA_017502965.1 Clostridia bacterium | reverse complement strand
CAAGGGACGACCTTGGCAGACCCACAACTACCGCAAAAGAAAACAAAGAAAGTTTTATGAAAAATTTAATGGCTTAAGCAATATTTTTAAAAATCACCTGTATAATTTTACAGGTGATTTTTTTATGAAAAAACAGATTAAAATAGTTATCCTTGATAACTCACTCAGCAAGGAAGCAAAAAAAGAAATTGAAAATTATATTGAAAACCATAAACCGCAGAGTGAGAAAAAAATTGCACCGGTGTTGCGGTAAACGGCCGTTGCAAGGAACAAAACTGTTAGTGAGAATGGCCAGCATCCGCTCCCTGTCAGAATCAATTATCCTGCATCCCACAACTCCCGCCGCATTACAGCCAAGTCCCATACACATAGTAAGAGCCTGCTTTCCGCAACCGTTACACCGCTTTAAAGGTTTATCAAGATTAAAAGCCACTCTCGGCAGATATCCAATATCTTCAAGAATAGTAAACAGAGGAAAAAATATCGCCATAGGCGGCAACATTACAGAAACTATCATCGCAGGCACCCTGAATGCTCCCTCTTTTATAACCCTTTCAAGCCATATAGGCAACTCGGTTTCAGTGAAAATCCACCCTATGAAATTCTCAATAACACCGAAAAAATCCGACAGTATTTCGGAAATAAAGTTTGCACCTGCAACAGTCAGCCAGAGTATAAATAATAGCAGTGCAAGCATTAAAGGATATCCGAACAGCCTGCCCGTAAGTACCCTATCCGCTTTTCGGTCAATGCTGTTTCGGTCAGGTTCAGAAGAAACAACATCACGACAAATCCTTTCTGCGGTTAATACCGTATGAGAAGCAACTGTATATTCCAATGCGCTTTTATCCAAACCCGAAGACATAAGTTTTTCTTCAGCCTCTGTAATTGTTCTTTCAATATCTCCGTCTGATAAAATATCCTCGCCTAAGAATGAATTTACCTTGCCTGTAATTTTACTGTCTCCCGATAGCAGACGCAAAGCCAGAAAACGTGAACTGAGTCTTTCTTTTAGTTTTTCATTGAGGGCAGGCTCTAAAATCTCCAGAGCGTCGGTTACAGGTTTTGGATATCGGATAAGTTCGGGCACATCCTTCTTCTGACGGCAGGTGTCTTCAATAGCATCTGTCAGCACATCAAGGCTTTTTTTATCCCGTGCAACTGTTCCTACAACCTTTACACCGAGTTTTGAAGACAGCATTTCAAGGTCTATATTTATCCCTTTTCGTTTTGCCTCGTCCATAAGATTTACACAAACCACAACATTTCCCGTGATTTCGGTTATGCTGAGCACAAGCGCAAGGTTTCTCTCTAAACAAGTAGCATCACAGACTGCTACACAGCAGTCCGATTTTCCGAATGCTATGAAATCCCCTGCTATTTCTTCTTCGGGAGAACGCGGGTTTAAAGAGTATGTACCCGGTATATCCACAAGAAGATAAGAATTTTTTCCTTTTTTAAAATAGCCTTTGGCACTGCCAACGGTTTTCCCCGCCCAGTTGCCTGTGTGCTGATTCATACCTGTAAGCGCATTGAAAACTGTACTTTTGCCGACATTCGGATTGCCTGCAATACATACCGTTTTTTCTTCGGGAAGTTTTTTAGAAATATTAAACTTTGAAGCCCCTTTAGCGCAAGAATTTTTAGTCAGTCCCATATAAATCCTCCTTCAGAGGTATCATAGCGCAGTCCGACAGCCTTAATGCGATAACCGCTCCCCTTATCAGAAAGGCTTTAGGGTCTCCCGAAGGGCTTTGCCCCACGCATTCTACCCTTGTATTCTCAACAAGACCGATATCTAAAAGCCTTCTTCTCATACTGTTGTTTTCGGGTATCACATCTATAACACAGCAGTCGCCCTGCTTTAAATCTTTCAGACTTTTCATACTTTTCACCAATATATCTTATTCCGAAAAGTTTAATATGTGAGCATAATTGCATTTTTTCTGTCATATTATTTACAAAGAACTGTTCGGCTGAAAAGCCAAGGAGGAAAATTTATGACAAACGATAGTATTTACAAGGATATTGCCGAGCGGACGGGCGGTGACATTTACATAGGAATTGTAGGCCCTGTCAGAACGGGAAAATCCACCTTTATCAAACAGTTTATGGATAAACTGGTGATACCGAATATTTCAGGGGATTATCTCAAAGAACGCGCTAACGACGAACTGCCCCAATCTTCTTCAGGGCGGACTATTATGACCACCGAGCCGAAATTTGTTCCTGAAAAAGGCGCGCAGATAAACATTGACGATAATTCATCTATGAATGTACGCCTGATAGACTGTGTAGGCTATATTGTGCCGAGTGCACTCGGTTATATTGAGGGCAACGAGCCGCGTATGGTTATGACCCCTTGGTATGAAGAACATATTCCCTTTAATATGGCGGCAGAGATAGGAACAAGAAAGGTTATCAACGAACATTCCACTATAGGGCTTGTAATCACCACAGACGGCAGTATTAGCGACATACCGAGGGAAGAATATGCCGAGGCCGAAGAACGCGTTATAGAGGAACTGAGAGCAATTGACAAACCTTTTATAGTGCTTCTCAACTGTATGTATCCCGATTCACCCGAAGCCTCTGCCACCGCCGAGGAGCTAAGCCGTAAATACGGCGTGCCTGTTGTCCCGATAAACTGCCTTGAAATGAACGATAACGACATAAAGCAGATTCTTGCAAGAATTCTTTTTGAGTTTCCTATAAAAGAAATAAATCTCAATTTCCCAAGATGGATAAACTCCCTGCCCTTAGAGCATTGGCTGAGAGGCAACCTCACAGACTGCATAAAATGTTCTGCAGAAAAACTAAAACACCTAAGAGACCTCACATCATTCGAAGAATCGCTCTCCCAAAACGAAAATGTTGAGCAGGCGCAGATTTCTGCCATAGATTTGGGCAAAGGCTGTGCAGAGGTTAAACTCAGCGTTAATAATTCCCTGTTTTACAAGATAATCAACGAAATAACAGGGCTTGAAATAGATGACGAACAAAAACTTATGGATACTCTCTGCGACCTTTCGGGAATGCAGAAAGAATACAGCCGTGTCAAAGGTGCACTTGAAGAGGTTGAAGCCACAGGCTACGGCATAATAATGCCCGAACTTGAAGAACTGAAACTTGAAGAGCCCGAAATTGTAAAACAAGGCGGAAGATACGGTGTAAGACTTAAAGCCTCTGCCCCGTCTATCCACCTTATGAAAGCGGATATCACAACCGAAGTAAGCCCCATAGTAGGCAGTGAAAAGCAGTCCGAAGACCTTGTTATGTATCTGCTGAGCGGATTTGAGGAAGACCCCGTTAAAATCTGGGATTCAAATATTTTCGGAAAATCGCTCCATGACCTTGTAAACGAAGGGCTACACGCAAAACTCTCCCGTATGCCAATGGATGCGAGAATGAGGGTTCAGGAAACGGTTGAAAGGGTAATAAACGAGGGTTGCAACGGACTTGTTTGCATATTGCTATAAAAAAATAGTACCCTTTTCCACAATGAACAAGTCCAGTAAAAACGGACAATAGAAAAAAGCACCCCCTTTATGGTAGAATAAAAGCAGCTACCGTGAAGGGGGATTTTGTATGCCAAGAGAATATCGACATATAAAAATGTATGAAAAAGAAATATTCGAACT
>JAFVTZ010000201.1 GCA_017502965.1 Clostridia bacterium | reverse complement strand
CCTGTTTTTGCCGTTGGTGATACCGTTAAGGTTTACATCAGAATCGTAGAAGGTGCAAGAGTTAGAACTCAGATTTTCGAAGGTACTGTTATCGCTAAGAGAAACAGCGGTATCTCCGAAACTTTCACCGTTCGCCGTGTTTCCTACGGTGTAGGTGTTGAGCGTGTTTTCCCGGTTCACTCTCCGTCTGTTGCAAAAGTTGAACTTGTACGTAAAGGTCAGGTTCGCAGAGCAAAGCTCTACTATCTGCGTGACAGAGTTGGTAAAGCAGCAAAAGTTAAAGAGCTTATTTAAGCAGAGGATTATTATCCAAGCTCGCCTAAAACGGCAGTATTTAGGCGCTTTTCGGGTTATCGTCGTTGACAGGCATCAGCCTTGTCAACTTCTCTGCCCCAAAAATCACTCGAAATCCTGTTCGTTTTAGGTTGCAGAATTTTGTAGAACAGGAATTTTAGCCTTTACGAGGCAAAAACGCAGTAAATCCTGACGGATTTACGAGTATTTTAACGAAGCAAAGGGGTAAATTCGTTCTCCAAAATCGAGTTCGGATAATATTCCTCTGCTTAAGGCTGAAAAGCAATTGAGGGGACAGGTTTTGGCCGGTCCCCTTTAAATTTTTTTGTGAGGCTTTAAAATGGAATATTTCAACTTTAACCAAAGTGAAAATGATAATAATCAAGCCGTAAGCGGCGAGGGTTTTGTGATAAATACAGACTTTGTAAACTCTATTGAAGAGGAGTCACCTGCCGCCGAAATAAAAAACCGCAAGGCGGCGCACGAAATACTCGAATGGCTGGAAATTTTAGTTACAGCAATAATAGCTGTTGTAGTGATTTTCAGTCTTATCTTCCGTGTTGCCACTATTGACGGTGATTCTATGAAAAACACCCTTTTCGGCGGAAATAAACTGACGGGAGCCGTTGCAGATAAGGTTATTATAACCAATCTTATGTACGAGCCGAAACAGGGCGATATTGTAGTTGTATCGCGAAATATTGAAAACTCGGTTGAGGGACAGACAAGAAGTAACTCCCCTATTATCAAGCGAGTTATAGCCGTTGGCGGACAGACTGTGAATATCGATTTCACCGAGGGTATAGTTTATGTTGACGGCAAGGCTCTCAAAGAGGATTATACCAGCACTCCTACTACAAACCGCGCCGATGTAGAGTTTCCGCTTTATGTTCCCGAGGGGTATATATTTGTTTTGGGTGATAACAGAGCCGAAAGTCTTGACAGCCGTTATTCCCAGATAGGCGAAAACGGTCTTATTGACACAAGGTATGTTTTAGGTCATGCTGTTTTCAGAATTTATCCCTTTGACAGAATCGGAGGGCTTGACTGATATGAGCGATACACAGCAAAGTATTCAGTGGTTTCCTGGGCACATGGCGAAAACCCGCCGCAAAATCAAGGAGATTTTACCCCTTATTGATGCTGTGGCAGAGGTTGTTGATGCAAGAGTGCCGCTTAGTTCCCGAAACCCCGAAATTGCGGAACTTATTGAAGGCAAACCCCATATAATTCTTCTTAACAAAAGCGATATGGCGGATAAATCTGTCACCGAAGAATGGATAAAACACTATAAATCCCAAGGTGTTTTTGCTATTGCTATTGACTGTAAATCAGGAAAAGGGCTTTCAGTTTTTAAAGATACTGTTAAAACTGCCCTTGCCGATAAGTTAGAGGCTTATGCCAAAAAAGGTATGGTAGGAAAACCGCTCAGAGTAATGGTTGTGGGAATACCGAATGTCGGAAAATCTTCCTTTATAAACCGTATTGCAGGAAAAACCCGTGCAAAGGTTGAAAACCGCCCCGGTGTTACCAGAGGAAATCAGTGGTTTACTATTGATAAACAACTCGAACTGCTTGACACACCAGGTGTTTTATGGCCCAAATTCGAGGATGTTACAGTTGGCGAACACCTTGCTTTTACAGGCGCTGTGAAGGACAGGATTCTCGACACCGAACTGCTTGCTATGCGGCTTCTTGAGATTTTAAGCGAAAATTACCGTGATTTGCTCGAAAATCGTTACGGCAAACTCGATTTTGAGTGTGACAGTTATGATTTACTTTCTCAGATAGGCAAAAAACGCGGTATGGTAATAAGAGGCGGCGACACTGATACAGAAAGAGCCGCAAATATGTTGCTTGAAGAATACCGCAACTGTAAAATAGGTTTGATATCACTTGAAAGGGTGTAAAAAAGTATGCCTGATTTAGAACTCGAAAAAGCCGCGAAGATAAGCGGCTTTAAATATATCTGCGGAGTAGACGAGGCAGGCAGAGGTCCGCTCGCAGGCCCTGTTTGTGCGGCGGCGGTTATTCTGCCCGAAGACTGCGAAATAGAGGGTCTTAACGACTCCAAAAAAATAAGCGAAAAAAAGCGCGAGGCACTTTTTGATGTTATCTGCGAAAAGGCAGTTTCATATTCTATCGCTTTCGGTACACTTGAAGAAATAGAAGAATTCAACATTCTTGAGGCAACATTTCTTGCAATGAACCGCGCTATAGACAATCTTGATATTAAGGCGGATTTTGCCCTTATTGACGGCAACCGCGTGCCGAGAGATATAAAAATCCCCTGCCAAACGGTTATAAAAGGGGACGCAAAATCCTGCTCTGTTGCGGCGGCATCAATACTTGCAAAAGTAACCCGTGACCGTCTGCTTTTAGAATATGACGGAAAATATCCCGAATATAACTTCAAAAAACACAAAGGCTACGGCACAAAAGAACATACCGACCTTATTCTGAAATACGGCCCCTGCCCTATCCACCGAATGTCGTTTCTGAAAAAACTTCTGGGTGATAAAAAGTGAACATAGGAGCTACGGGAAAAAGCGGTGAAGACAGAGTTGCCGCATACCTTAGAAAAAACGGCTGGTCGGTTGTAAAAAGGAATTTTCAGTGCCGATTCGGAGAAATAGACATAATTGCAGAAAACCGTGAGTATATTATTTTTGTTGAGGTTAAAACAAGGAAGAAAAACAGCCTTACTTCCCCTGCTGAATCTGTCAACTTTGCAAAACAGCAAAGAATTATGTTAACTGCACAGGACTATCTTTCAAAAGTGTTTTGTGAAAAGCAACCGCGGTTTGATGTGGCAGCGGTGACGGTTGAAGAAACCAAGGACGGCAAAAGATTTCATTTAGACTACATCGAAAACGCATTTTAGGTGATTTAATGGATTTTTTTGACCTGCACTGTGATACTCCGTTTGAATGTTATGAGAAAAATCAGGAGTTTTATGTAAACCGACTTGCCGTATCTGCAAAACACTCTGCCTGCTTTGAAAACTGGTCGCAGGTTTTCGCAGTATGGATAAAAGACGATACCGAAAACCCTTTCTTTCTTTACAAAAACATTCT
>JAFVTZ010000200.1 GCA_017502965.1 Clostridia bacterium | reverse complement strand
TTACCTCAAGAAACTTTGGGGCGAGGATTACGATGCTAACGCTGAAATCTATGAAATCGATGATATTTTCGAGGGTAGATTCCACGGTGACGGAGAAGACCTCACAGCGGAAATCCGCACATATCTTAGCAAGATGGATAAATCGAAGACTGAGAAGGATGGATGTGTTGAGGTTGATAAGCGTCTTGCAGAAATCTTGCAGATGCTTATGGATAAATATACCTTTGAAGAGGTAGAAAATTCCTGGATTAAGATTTGTTATTACTACGATTATTTAGGTCCTGCTAAATAACGAGCAATATGTTAAAAGTAGGTAAAATTATGAATATTAAAAGATTTATAAGCAGTGTGCTTGCGGTTGTTTTAACCGCAAGTATGCTCACTGTACTTAACGGTTGTGGCGGTCAGAAGGACTATAAAGTAACTGTAAAAGATGCACTTGGAAACCCTTATACCTCGGGTATAGTGGTTGAGTTTATGCAAAACGGAAACAGGGTTGCAATGCAGCCTTGTGATGAAAAAGGTGTTGCCTCAAAAACACTTGAAAAAGGCAAGTATGATATTGTTTTATCGTTTACAGACGATAAGTCGGAGTATTATTACAGTGATGACTATTCTGTCACTGCAAAGAATAATGAGATAGATGTTATTGTGGCTTATAAGACTAATAACAAACCCGAAACATTGTATGTAAGCTCTGATGAGTTTGAGGCTTATAATATTGGAACAGGTTGCACATACGTAAATCTTAATGCAAAAAAGAGAAACTATTTTCTTTTCACCCCTAAAACCGCAGGTAAGTATGAATTTTCTGTTGTGGACGGTTCAAAGACCGAAATCGGTTATTACGGCGCACCTCACTATGTTCAGAATATGAGTGTTGCTGAGGTAAAAGACAATGCGTTTACAATTTCTGTAAGTGCAACTATGATAGGCTCAGGCGATAGCGGTACATCTGTTTTTGTTATCGGTGTTGATTCTCTTGATGATAAAACAAAAAACTGTGTTATCGGTATTGAGCGTATAGGCGATGCTGATAAGACTATTGAGGATGAACCCTGGACTATTTATAAGAAAACAGAAGACCTCAAGCAATACACATTGCCTGCAGGAGCCCAGATTAAAGAGTTTGATTTAAAGGCTTCTACAGATACATATAAACTTGTTTTCAATGAGGATGACGGTTATTATCATCTCAATTCTGCTACTGGTCCTTTAGTTCTTGTCCGTCTTGCAGAGGATTGCGAGTATATTGCTTGCTTTAAAACTATGCTTGACCGTTCGGGTGTTGTAAAATATTTCTTTGATAAGAACGATAAACTCGAAAAGAAAGAAAGTTATTCTGAATGTTTGCTTGAATATATCGAGTATGTTGATGAAAACGAGGGTGTTTATCCCCTCAATAAAGACCTTGAATATATCATCAAACAACGCGGCGGATATGTAGGCTGGTGGGATTCTGAAAGCAGCGGTTATATCTTTAAGGATATGAACGGTAATATAATCCCCGGCATTAACTCTGAAATAGCATGGCTTCTTATGTGTTGCTATATCGGGTAATGTGAGATGAAAACCAATTTCAAAAAAATAATCGCCATAGTTTCTGCTGTGATGCTGAGTTTAACCCTTTGCAGTTGCGGTGCGGGCGAAGAAAAGACCTATACGGTAGAGGTTAAAACCGAGGGCGGTATGCCGCTTGAAGATGTAAAAGTCAAAGTTTATAATGATAAAAAACTTGACGATATACTCTGGATTGCTGAAACTGATGCTGAAGGTAAAATCTCATTTGAAGCTGAAAGTTCGGATAAATATACTGCTGTTTTAGAGCAGGTTCCAAGCGGCTATAAAGCAGAAAAGAGTTATACTTTAAATAGCGAAAATGCCGAGGTTAGAGTAAAACCGCAAATGGAAAAAAGCGATAGCCTTGATGATATTACCTATAGTCCGGGTGATGTTATCCGTGATTTTTCTGTAACCGATGTAAGCGGCACAAAGTATCAGATTTCCGACCTTTTAAAAGAAAAAAAGGCTGTTGTATTGAATTTCTGGTTTTTGAACTGCGGTCCTTGCAAAATGGAGTTTCCGTATCTCCAAAAGACTTATGAGAAATACAGCAACGATATCGAGGTTTTAGCCATAAACCCTGTTGACGGAACTGAAAACACAATATCTGATTTTGCAAAAGACTCGGGTCTTTCCTTCCCGATGATAAAAGGGGAGAGTGAGTGGGAAAGTTGTATGAAACTTTCTGCTTACCCCACAACAGTGATTATCGACCGTTTTGGTTCTATTGTTATGATACATAAAGGTTATATCGCCGAAGACGGTGTTTTTGAAAAGATTTTCGGATACTTTGTGTCAGATGATTACACACAGGCTATTATCAGAAATATCAGTGATATAAAATAATTTAAAAAGGGAGATTTCTATGAAACTCACAAAAAAACTTTTAGCAGTTTTACTTTCACTTCTTGTTGTATTTAGTCTCTGTGCCTGCGGTGCAGATACTTCTTCTTCAAAAGATGATGTTTCAAGCAGCGAAATTGTTTCTGGCAGTGATGATACATCTTCTGAAGAAAAGACTTCAAAATTCGAGGTTAAGGTTGTAGATGCAAACGGCAATCCCGTTGAGGGTGTTATGCTCCAGATTTGCAAAGATTCCTGCATTCCTGCAAAAACAGATGCAAACGGCGTTGCAACTTTCAATATAGAAGTAACTTCAGAACACAAACTTTCTGTGCTTTCCTGTCCTGCAGGTTATGAGTACACAGGTGAGGCTGAGGTTTATATGGAAGACGGTGCTACAGAATATACCGTAGAACTCAGTGAGGCTGCATAATTATGAATATATTAAATTTAAAAATCACACGTGTTTTAAGCATTGTTCTTGCTCTTTTAATGATGTTTGTATTTTGCTCCTGCAAAAAGAGTGGGGATAGCGATGCAACATCGTCAGATTCAACCTATACGGTAAACAGTACAAATGGAGAAGATGTTTCTTCAGAAACTGTTTCGGATGTTTCTTCAGATTCATCAGAAGATGCAGTTTCTTCTGATGATGCTCCTTCCTCATCGCAGACTCCAAGCAGTTCTTCGGGTGCAACATCAAGTGTAGTTCAACTGCCAACCACCACAAACCCCGCAGGCAAAGAAATTTTGGGCTCGGGAACTAAGGCAGACCCTTATCTTGAACTTCCTAATGTTTCGGATGATTATATGAGTGTTACAACTGTCAGCATACCTGCAGGAAAAACTGTGCATTACGGTATACAGAGAGTTGTCGGAACAATTCTCACTATTGAAAATGCCAATGCTTATGTGGTTTTCAATGGTACCCGTTATGATGCTAAAAACGGTAAAGTATCATTTGAGGTTGCAGATGCCAAAGCACTCGCAAGTGATAATATCAAATTCGAAATAGGAAATAAAGGCACAGCTGCTGCAAGTTTCAAACTTGTTTTCACCAATAAAACCGGCAGCCGTGAAAACCCGACAACTGTAAAAACTCTGGGAACTAATGTTACAGTAAACCTTGAAGCAGATAACGGTACAGGTCATTATTATAAATACATTGCTGAAAAAGCGGGAAAACTGCGTTTCTATATGTCTTCTACTGCTGACAGCGTAATCTCTGTAACAGATAATGCTACAAGTAAGAATTTAATAGGTAATTACACTAAAAGCACAGGCAAACTCACCGACCCTGATAACGGCGATGCAGTTGTTGTGTATATCGAACTTGAGGTTGCCAAAGGTGATGAAATAATAATCAATGTGGGGGCTACTCCTAATAAAAGAGGTAAGTACCCCGCAGCTACAATTACCTGGAGCGCAAAATACGGAGCATAATTTATGATTGAGGAGTAAAAAATATGAAAAATATTTTTAAAAAAGCATTAGTTGCAGTAATTGCGCTGGCTGTTCTTATTTTACCGATGGCTGTTTCTGCTGCTGCACCTGTTTATGACGAAAACAGCGATAACTACAAAAAACTTTCCATGGGCGAAAAAAGTTACGATATAAGCAGCAGTTATGACTATACAATTTTCACTTTCACACCTTCTGAAAAAGCTGAATTCAAATTCGAAGCATCGGGAAAACCTTTAGGAATTGTCAGTTATAACGGCATGTGGGTAACAGTAGAGCCTTCAGATTCCACCATCACCGAAACTTCTTTTAAATGGGAATGTACAGGTGTTGGTCAGAGTATATGGGTAGCGGTTAAAACCGATAAGGCTTCTACGGTTTCTGTCAATGTTACTAAAACAGATAAACAGCAACAGCAAGAACTTCCGTGGACAATGTATCAGAATGTTCACACTCCAACGCCTTTTACTTTTACAGGCAATGCGAATTCACTTGAGTATGTTGATACTGAAGATGGCGTAGATGACAGACCTTCTTTAGGAGAAGACGGTTATTATCATTTCCAGTCTGAAAACGGACCTATTCTTTATGTTGACCTTGATGATTCTATGATGAATCTTGTGGATGCTCAAAGTTTTGGTCAGTTAAGATATATCGGTTACGATGGTGAACAGATTGTAACCAAAATAGATTTCTATGATGCTTTTGAAGAGTATGCGGCTGCTGCTGATAGAAACACCATGCTTTATCCTTTGACAGAAGACCTTATTCAGATTTATAAGCTGGTAGGTCAGTTTAGAGGCTGGTACGGTGATGACGGCTGGATAGGCGGTACTGACGAAGACTTCTGGATGTTTGCTTGTTATTATGACCCCGCAGGTCTTGAAGGTTCAAACAACAATAATAACAACAAT
>JAFVTZ010000199.1 GCA_017502965.1 Clostridia bacterium | reverse complement strand
GTCTTTACCCTTTCTTTCGGTCTGCCAGAACTGAACAGAGGTCAGTTTCTCTTCGCCTACAATTTCGTTAACATAGTCCCTGATACCGTTGTTATAAACTATTTCCTGCTGAATAAAGCGGTTTCCCTGCTGTTCACGGAAAACAAAAAGCAACCCGTCGTTAACAATAGCCTGTCGTTTGAGAGTATCAATAAAATACTCGGCAGGAATATCAATATCAGTAAATACATCAAGGTCGGGTTTCCATTTAGTCTTTGTTCCGGTATCTTTTCCCGAATAAGGCTCTTTCTGAAGACCGCCTACATTATAACCCTTTTCAAAATGCAGATTATATTTAAAACCGTCCCTCTTTATTTCAACATCCATATACTCCGAAGAATACTGTGTTGAGCAAAGACCCAGACCGTTAAGTCCTACCGAATATTCATAGTTTGCGCCGTCATTGGTATTATATTTACCGCCCGCATAAAGTTCGCAGTATAAAAGTTCCCAGTTAAAGCGCTGTTCTTTATTATTGAAATCAACAGGAGCACCGCGCCCAAAGTCCTGCACCTCAATAGAGCCGTCACTGTATTTTGTGACAACTATCTTCTGTCCATAGCCTTCTCTGGCTTCGTCTATCGAATTGGAAATAATTTCAAATACGGAATGTTCACAGCCGTCAAGCCCGTCCGAACCGAAAATAACACCGGGGCGTTTTCTTACCCTGTCCGCGCCTTTTAACTGGCTAATACTTTCGTTACCGTATTCGACCTTAGCCTTTGCCATATTTGCAAACACCTCAAAATATTTATTCACATTATTATACACTATATTTTGTGGTTTAGTCAAGACGAAAAACGGCAATATTGTTTTATCACGCAAAAACAGACCGCCTTTTCGGGCGGTCTGTCAGAACTTTTTATTTTTTCTTACTCTTTTCGTTTATCTTCTTACTTTTTTCTTTTGTAAATCCTTCTGTGCTTTCCTTTATAAACATTATCTTGATTGTCATCAATATAAGCTTAATATCAAGGAAGAAAGAATAATTCTGGATATACATAAGGTCGAGTTGGATTTTATCATAAGGGGTTGTATTGTATTTACCGTAAAGCTGAGCATAACCCGTAAGTCCGCCGCGCACTTTAAGGCGGTATTGGAACTCGGGGATTTCTTCGGTATACTGCTGAATATGCTCAATACGCTCGGGTCTCGGACCTACAAGACTCATATTACCCACAAGTATATCAATAAGTTGCGGCAGTTCATCAAGACGGGAAGCTCTGAGCACCTTTCCCACAGGGGTAATTCTCGGGTCAGCCTCTTCTGCAGGGCGGGGTGCGCCGTCCTTTTCAGCATCAACTATCATACTGCGGAACTTATGGATATAAAATATCTTGCCGCCCAAAGTTCCTCTTGCCTGACGGAAGAAAACGGGACCGCCGTCATAAAGTTTGATAGCAATAGCGCTTATAAGCAAAAACGGAGATGTAATAATAAGCATAATAAGCGATACTACAATATCCATTGTGCGCTTCAAGAATCTCTGCGCAAAGGTAAGTCCTATATTACGGTACAAAAGAAGCGGTGTATCAAAAAGATGCACACATTCTGCCCCTCTTGTCAGTATATCCGAAATCTTGGTAGTAGCATAAGCGCGTACATCATTTTCAAAACAAATTTTAATAATTTTGTTTCTTATCTCGGAATGTACGTCATAAATCATAACGCTTTCGGAATTTTTAATAAGTTTTTCGAGTTCCTCAATACCTATAGAAACATTGACAATTTCGTTTATTACAAACTTGTCTTTACGGGTTGATATCTTATCAAGGAAAGGCTCGGGCGAATAAAGATCCCATACAATAAGGGCTTTTTTTGCAGGAAAAAGTTTTCTGAGCACAAACTCTGACAGTGAAGACAGCAAAGATATAATAATCACATCTGCCGCCACCATAAGAAGAAGTGGTACTACTGTCACAAATCTTGCAGCCAGAAGAACTATCTGCAAATAAATCACAAAAGCTGTTGCAAGTGCTGCCAGCGACTGGGCAATAATTATATTTGTTTTGCGGTAAACACCGTATTTCAGTCCGTCAAACGAATGAAGGAAAATCATCGAAAACAAAATATACACTGCATAGAAGAACCAGTTACCTTTCTGAACAAAAGGCAAAACAATATAATTGTTATATTCATTAAGCCAGGCATACGCAAATACTGCAGTTTCGGCAAGTACCAGAATAATTGTTATAAGCGAACGCAAGGTCTTTTTAAACTGTTCATTACCGTTTTTCAAAAAATCACATCCTATTTACGCAAATCCTCACTTATTTGAGAACTTTTCTATTATTGCATCAACTATTCTTTCGCTTGCATGACCGTCGCCGTAAGGGTTGGAAGCCTTGCTCATACGGTCATATTCCGCTTTATCTGTAAGCAGACGGATAGTTTCTTTATAAATAGTTTCTGTATCTGTTCCAACAAGTTTGAGTGTTCCGGCCTCAATTCCTTCGGGACGCTCGGTAGTATCACGAAGCACTAAAACAGGCTTTCCGAGGGACGGCGCTTCTTCCTGAATTCCACCGCTGTCAGTCAGGATAATATGAGCCATATTCTGATAATTGTGGAAATCGAAAACCTCTAAAGGCTCTATGAGTTTTACGCGGTCGCAACCTGAGAAAATCTCATCAGCAGCTGCTCTTACGAGAGGATTTTTGTGTATCGGATAAATAATCTTTATATTTGGAATTTCGTCTAAAACTTTGCGTATTCCCCTGAAAATATTTCGCATCGGCTCGCCGAGATTTTCTCTGCGGTGAGCAGTAAGAAGTATCATTTTATCGCCATTGAGCCAGTCAAGCTCGGGATGAGTGTAATTCTCTCTGACAGTCGTGCTCATAGCATCAATAGCGGTGTTACCCGTTACATAAATCTTGCTGTCATCAATATTTTCTTTAAGCAGATTTTCTCGGCTTAGCTCAGTCGGAGCAAAGAACATATCGGTCATACAGTCAACCATCTGACGGTTCATTTCTTCGGGATAAGGTGAATACTTATTGTAAGTGCGAAGACCTGCTTCAACATGACCTATAGCCACCTGATTATAAAAAGCAGCAAGTCCGCCTGCAAATGTAGTAGAAGTATCACCGTGAACGAGAACAATATCGGGCTTTGCTTCTTTTATCACACTGTCAACCCCGCAAAGAGCACCTGTGGTAATATCAATAAGTGTCTGACCCTGTTTCATAATATTAAGGTCAAAATCGGGCTTGATATCAAAAGTCTGGAGCACCTGATCGAGCATTTCGCGGTGCTGTGCAGTAACGCATACAATGCTTTCAATTTCTTCTCTTTTTTCGAGTTCCTTCACAAGAGGCGCCATTTTAATAGCCTCAGGTCTTGTGCCGAAAATACTCATTACTTTTATCTTTTGCATTTATATAACCTCTTATGACACTTTGTGATTTTTTTCTTTTCTGATTTTAAAAATAAACTTCACATTACTGTTATAAAATCTTTTAAGACGGCTTGGCTCTTTTGCTATTCTGTAAAGCCATTCAATATTGTGTTTGATAAAAAACTGCGGAGCCCTTGCTTTACATCCGCTCAGCACATCAAAACTTCCGCCAACACCTACAAAGATACCTTTTTCAAATCTGTCAATATGCTTATAAATCAGTTTTTCCTGATGTGGAATTCCAAGCGCCACAAGGCAGACATCAGGAGCTGCGTTTACAATCTCATCGAAAACTGCATCACGGTCTTTAACATATCCGTCAGAATAGCCCGCAATCTGAACATCGGGATAATCCGCCTTTATTTTATTGACAAATGTTTCCACAACTTCTGGTTTTGCGCCGAACAGATATATGGATTTTTTCTGACGGTTGAGCTCAGAAATCAAAAAGTCCGCAATATCAACACCTGTTATACGCTCTGTAACATCCACACCCAGCATCTGACAGGCTTTTATAACCGCAATCCCATCAGGCACAAGGTCCACACTTTCATCTAAAAGCATCTTGTCAAGCATTTCATCATTTTCTGCCATCATAATGCTTTCAGGATTAGTGGTTATAACAAACTTTTTAGTATTATTCTCAAGACATCCGCTTAAAAAAGCGCAATAATCTTTCTGGCTTTTATTATAAATTCTTTTTAGATACTGTAACATTTTTATTCTCCTCAGCAACAGCTTTATCTATGCAGGCGAAAATAATATATACTACGAGACATGCCGATTGAATTTCGAATATGTTATAAAACATACCGATAAATACGAATGCTATGAAGGCCATCATCTTGTAACTGTCTTTAAAGCAGGATTTAAACAAACTCAGAATAAATATCGCATACATCAGCACACCCAATATACCTGTCTCAACAATAACCTTTATGTATTCATTGTCCGCATAAAGATTAGGCGCCAGGTCATACTCCTTATAAAGTTCAGGTGTCACCATTCGGCTGCCCGCACTGCCGTATGTGCCGAATCCCGTTCCGAATACCGGATGGTCAGCAAATATCTGCAATCCTTTTTTAATCATAAAAAGTCGACCGTCTGTATTGCTCTTGTCAATTATCTCGTCAGACTGCACCTCTTCAAATCGGTCTACGATAGCCATTCCGCCTTCATTCGAGTTCCAGACTACCGCTTTAATCTGGTTCAGGCATATCAGTAAGATTGCAGAAGCAAGCACAACCGATAACATTTTCACAAAACCTTTAAATTCTTTTTCCCTTATTGCTTTGAGCAGAATAAAAATATAGAACATTCCCAAAGCAATAACCGTGCTTCTTGAAGCAGAAAGCAATATCATCAGTATTACTGCCGCATAAAATACATAATGTATTATTTTCTGATTCATACGGTTATTATAGTAAACAAAAAGCATTACTGTGAAACAGAAAAAGGCAAAGGTGTTCGGGTTGTTCATCATACTGTATGTCCTGACAAAATTCGAAGCATAAATAATGCTTTCACTCCAGTCATCAGGGAACAATACGGTTTTATCACCTATAAATTCAACAATGGCAAACAGTATAAGAACCGTAACTACCGCCATTAAACATTTTGAAATAATATCGTAATGCTTTTTTTCGAAATTCACACAGCGCAAAACATAGAAGAAAAGATACATTGTGCCAATACTTCTTACCTGCAGACCAAAAGCCAAAAGAGATGTGGAATTTATGAGGGTTGAAATAAAACCGAAAACAATAAACGAAAAAAATGCAAAATCATAAGTCTGAAGATGCAAACGGAATCGGTTCTTAATAACCAATATTGAAGCATAAGACCATATAAGTATATCGGGAAGGAACTTGATTGCTCCTACCGAAAAATATGAAATAATCTCTCTGAACGGAATAAAAACCGTCAAAAATAAAGCAAGATAAAATCCTAACCTATTTGTTTTCTCCATAATGTTCCTCGCTAATAAAAACTTTCATATTTATAACTGACCGATAAATTCCTGCCACTGTTTTTTAACATTGTCAAAAGAATATTTCTCGGCATTTTTCCGACCTTTAAGTCCTGTCTCTCTGCGATATCCGATATCTTTTATAAGACCGCAAACCGCATCTGCCATATCTTTAACCGAGCGGTTTTCTATAAGAATTCCGCTGTTTTCAGGTTTTAAAATTTCAACAGCACCTTTTGCGCTGTCAAACGCAACACACGGCAATCCGAAACTCTGCGCCTCTATAAGCACAAGTCCGAAAGATTCCGAATGTGAGGCCATTACATATACCGACGAATCAATCAGCAAACCGTTAATTTCATCAGGAGTTTTATACCCGTGAAGAATCACACTGTTTTCGAGCCCGTATTCCCGAACAAGATTTTCGATTTTTTCACGCTGGCTTCCGTCCCCTACTATACTCAGTTTCCATTCGGGGCAGGATTTATGAATTTCTGCGAAAACAGAGATAAGCTCGTCCATACCCTTAACAGGCTCCAGTCTTCCAACCGAAATAATATTTTTTTCGGTCAACGGAGAAAGGTTTTCAGGCATATATTCAAGATGATGCGGTATATATTTACACTTGACTTTGCTGTTTACCCGCTTTGAATAAAAATCGCAAAGTTCCATTGAAACAGGCATAAAGTAATCCATCTGCTTTACGGCATCCACCTGTTTTTTTATATACTTTTTGTCGCCGTTGTGATGATTATGTTCCTGCGCGATACATACTGTGTTCTTCTTTGCATTGTCGGTCAGTAATTTATGATAGATATAACGCGAAGAAATTATTATATCCGCGTCGCTTCTCTTTACCGCTTTTTTCATCAGAGATTTTCTCAGAAAGAGGATTTTTACAGCTTTTAACCCCTCGCGCAAAACAGCAAACGGATTACGGCTTTTTATCG
>JAFVTZ010000198.1 GCA_017502965.1 Clostridia bacterium | reverse complement strand
TTCTGTAAGATAAACGGCAGAAAACACACCAATGGGTACTGCCATTATAAGGGTTAAAAAAATCATAGTTATGGTGTTTATTATTGCAGGCATCATAGAAACATTTTCGCTGTTGTATTCCCACTCAAAAAGGTTGGGGGATAAATGGGGTATACCTTTTATAAGAATATAAAAAGTTATCGTAACTGCAATAAATGCGGTTATAATCGCTGAAAAACAGGTTATAAGCATCATAATAAAAGATGCGGGTCTGTCTTTATAGGCTTTGAGTTTATCTCTGACTGTTATTTTGTTAATGGCTTCATTCATTATTTTTCCTTTCTTTTTAAAAGAGAAAACATAAGATTTATTATGAGTATAAAAACAAACAGCACTACTGCTGTGGCAATCAGCGCTTCGCGGTGAAGGTCGGTTGCATATCCCATTTCGAGCACGATATTTGATGTAAGCGTTCTGACACCGCTTAAAAGGCTTTTGGGGATTACTGCCTGATTTCCTGCAATTATTTTCACTGCCATCGCTTCGCCTATGGCTCTGCCGATACCGAGTATTACCCCTGCTGTGATTCCTGATTTTGCGGCAGGTAAAGTTGCTTTATAAACGCTTCTCTCGTGTGTGGCGCCGAGAGCGAGAGCTCCCTCGTAGTAGTTTTCGGGCACTGCTCTGATAGCAGTTTCGGAAACATTTATAATTGTAGGCAGTATCATAATTCCGAGCACTGCCGATGCTGTCAGCACTCCTTTTCCTGACCCACCGAAAATGTTTTGTATTATAGGTACAATTACCATAAGACCGAAAAATCCGTATACTATTGAGGGTATTCCTGCAAGCAAGTCGACAGCAGGTTTTAGAATTCTATAAATCCTTTTCGGGCAGAACTTTGCCATAAACACAGCACAGAAAACTCCTATAGGAACACCGATTATTATAGCCCCTGCGGTGACATAAATACTGCCTATTATCATAGGAAATATCCCGAAAAAGCCTTTTGTGGGGCTCCATTTCATACCGCCAAGAAATTCCCATAAACCTATTTTTTTAATAGCGGGCAGTCCGTTTGCAAACAGAAAAATACAAATAAGTATTACCGCTGCTATTGAAATGAGGGCACAGAGGAGAAATATAAATTTCATTGATGCTTCTTTGAATTTTTGCATAATTATTTAATTTCGCTCCAAAGGTTTATTTTTTTGGTGTAAATACCTGATAATTGTTCAATACTTATATTATCAAGAGGATTTTCTTGATTCACAATAACGACAATTGCATCTAGTGCTATTGCGGTAGAGTTCAGTCCCTTTGAAATTTCACTTGCTTTAAGTTCGCGTGATACCATTCCTATATCGCATATACCCTCAATAGTGCTTGTTATTCCGTTAGTGGAATCACTTTGCTGAAGGTCGATTATTACATCGGGATTTAGCGAATTATACGCCTCTTTCAGTTTTTCCATAACAGGCGTTACAGAGGATGAGCCTGCAATTTTTATTGTTCCGCTCAAATTTTTAGCGGTGTAAACTCCTGTATTGCCGCTTGAAATATACTTGTTATTTTCTATGACTTTTTGACCTTGTTCGCTCAGGATAAATTTTATAAAGTCCTGCGCTATGTTGGATATATCACTTCGGGTTGCAATATTAAAGGGGCGGGAGATTTTATATGTGCCGTTTTTAATGTTTTCCGAACAGGCTTCAACATTGTCGATTTTGAGCGCTTTAACTGCGTCTGACATGGCGCCGAGAGAGATATAGCCTATAGCAGAAGTATTGCCTTCTACGGTGGTTATCATAACAGCGGTTGAATCGGAAATTTCAGCGAGAGCGGTTGTTTCATCAATTTCTACCAGTTCTTCAAATGCACTTCTTGTACCCGAACCTTCCTCTCTGGAAATGACTGTAATACTGTTTTTTGTGGCTTTTCCACAGCCCGTAAGGCTTAAAGCTGTGACTAAAATTACTGTTAATAAAGTTAATGCTTTTTTCATTATGTTTCATCCTTTCTTTTAGTGTGGCTTTATAATGACTATAAAAATTTGAAACAGTGCAGATTCACACTATTTCGCCAAACACTGTTATTATATTGCTCATTTGTTAAGTTTGTAATCGCATAAATGTTAAAATCGGGTAAAATTTTAATAATCTTTTAACAAACGGTAACAACTTTGATACCATTGCAAAAGTTGATTTTTAAGGTAAATTGTGGTATAATCGGTTTACGTATTTATTACGGAGGTGTTTTTTACGGATATTAACAATAATAATATTTACAGTAGCGGACAGAATAATGACGATAATGAGCTGTTCAGTTACGATACATCTAATAATATTTCCGATAAAGGTCAGCAGAGTTTTGACCTTAACAGTTTTTCTTCTTATTCAGAGGAGGAAAATCTGCCCAAAAAAGGCAAGGGCAAGAAAAAGACTAAAAACCGCAAACAGCGTGTTATGAAAGTTTTGCTGACAGTTTTCCTTATCGGTATGATAACCGTAAGCCTTGTTGTGGGCTCCTTTATGTTTTATGCTTTCACTATGGTTGACGGTACTATGGACGAGGACCTCAACAATCTTGCTCTTAATTTCACAACCACTATTTATGTTGATGACGGTGACGGAAATTATTCTGAATACAAGCGGCTTCACGGCGAGTTTAACCGTATATGGATGGATTATCTCAACCCTGAAAATGTTGAACTTCCTGAGGATTATGAAGGCATACCCCAGAACCTTGCAAAAGCCTTTATTGCTATTGAAGACAAACGCTTCAATGACCATGAGGGTGTTGACTGGAAGAGAACAATGGGCGCATTTATAAATGAATTTGTCCCGATTTATTCTTCCCGTCAGGGCGGTTCCACAATAACTCAGCAGTTGGTTAAAAACCTCACTGACGACCGTTCTCAGAAAGCCAGCCGAAAAGTAAGAGAGATTATGCGCGCCCGATATATTGAGAGCAAGTATTCGAAAGATACAATTCTTGAGTGTTATCTCAATACTATCCCTATGGGTCACGGTACCTACGGTGTTGAGGTTGCGGCAAACTATTATTTCAATAAAAGTGTAAAAGATTTAACTATTGCCGAGTGCGCCTGTCTTGCATCAATTACCAAAAGCCCGACCTATTATGCTCCTGACGATTATCCTGAAAAGAACAAGGAAAGACGGGAACTTGTTTTAGATGCAATGTATGAGCAGAAATACATTACAAAAGAAGAATATGAAGAAGCGCTGAAAGAGGAACTGAAGGTTGTTGCAAATAAGGCTGTTCTGAATCAGGGAAATATCAATTCCTATTTTGTTGATGCTCTTATAACTCAGGTTTCTGAGGACCTGGCAGAGAAATACGGTTATGACCAGTCTCATGCAAATAAACTTTTCTACAATGGCGGATATAAAATTTATGCTACCATTGATACCAAAATGCAGGCTGCTGCAGAGGAGATATTCCTCGACACCAAGACCTATGCATTAAAGAGCAAGAGCGGCAAGACTATGACTGCCGGTATGACCGTTATGGATTACAGCGGTCATGTGAAGGCAATAGTCGGCGGAATAGGTGAGAAGACCACCAACCGCGGATTTAACTGCGCTACAGATGCTATCCGTCAGCCCGGTTCTTCGATAAAGCCTATTGCGGCTTATGCTCCTGCCATTGAACGGGATTTGGTGCATTATTCAACCATAGTTAACGATACAAAGATAAATTATAAAGGTTGGTCGCCGAAAAACTGGTATTCTTCCTACCTTGGTAATATGACCATTCAGTATGCTTTGGAGCGTTCGGTTAATACTATACCTGTTTATCTTGTCAACAAACTGACCCCGCAGGTATCCTATGATTTCCTTACTGAAAAATTGGGAATAACCACCCTTAATAAGGAAGATATAAATCTTTCGCCTATGGGAATGGGCGGTACCAACGGCGGTATCACAACCCTTGAATCTGCAGCGGCATTTGCCATTTTCGGAAACGGCGGTCTTTACTATGAGCCCACTTTCTATACCAAAGTCACCGATCAGGAAGGCAAAATCATATTAAAGCAGAGCACAAAACCTGTTGTTGCTATCAGCGAAGATACTGCCACTGTTATGAATCATCTTTTGCAGATGGTTATTTACGGCGCATACGGTACAGGTACAAGCGCGGCATCTTTTATCAAAAACTGTGAGGTATTTGCAAAAACAGGTACTTCCAATAATCAAAAAGACCTTTGGTTTGTCGGTGGAACTCCTTACTATGTAGCATCTTGTTGGTGCGGCTTCCTTGAAACAGAGGTTGTGCCGCTTAGTCAAAGCAGTATCGCCAGAAAACTTTGGGGTAATGTAATGGGCAAGATTCATAACGGTCTTGAATATAAAGGTTTTAAGGACAGCGATTATTCGGTTAAAAAGTATTTCTGCAAAACCAGCGGAAATCTTGCAACAGATGCCTGCCCTTCAAAGGCTTTCGGATGGTACAGAAAGAGCAATACCCCCTCTTACTGCACGGCTCATTCGGGAAATCCGCTTCCAGACCCCGGAACAGTATCGTCTTCAACTTCTTCAACCACATCTTCTGATACTGGTTCCTCGGCATCATCTTCAACCGAATCGTCTTCAGGTTCTGAAAACACTTCTTCAAATACTGAATCTTCAAGTTCTGAAGAAACCACCACAAGTAGTGAAGAATAATATTAAAGGCGGGATTTTATATCCCGCCATATTTCAGGTAATATATGTTAAACTTTAAGAAAATTGAAATAAACGATATTGAAAAATATAACGAATATATGAAAAACAGTGATGAACTTTCATGTGAGAATGCTTTTGTCAATCTTCTTGTGTGGCAGCCGCTGTATAATAATATGATGGCCGAAAAGGACGGTATTCTGTTTATTAAATCGGGGGTAAAAGGGGATGAAAGTTTCCGTTTGCCTTATGGTGCAGACATTGAAAAGGGAGTCGCTCTGATAGAAGAATATCTCGGTGAAAAGCCTGTGTTCTGGACTCAGGAAGGCAAGAATCTCGAAAGATTTAAAGCCAAAATGGGTGAGAATTTTGAGTTTTTTGAAAATAGGGATGCTTTCGATTATATTTATTTCAGAGAAAAACTTGCGACTTTAAGCGGCAAAAAATACCATTCCAAGAGAAATCATATAAGCGCATTTTCAAAGAAATTTGACTGGCATTATGAATATGTAAATGAAAGTAATATAGCGGCTGTGCGTGAGTGTGCAAAAGAATGGTACAGCGAAAATGCGGGCAGAATGAATAAAACCATGCTTTGTGAACAAGAAGGCATAAATGTTATGCTTTCCAATATGCAGAGGCTCGGTATCCGCGGGGGAGCGGTTTTTGTTGAAGGTAAGGTTGTGGCATTTTGCCTCGGCTCACCTATAAATAATAACTGTTTTGATACCCACATTGAAAAAGCTCTTTCAGATTACAGCGAGGCTTATGCGGTTATAAACCGAGAGTTTGCCGCAAACGAACTCGCAGATTATATGTATATAAACAGGGAAGACGATTTAGGGCTTGAGGGACTCCGCCGCGCGAAACTTTCCTACAAACCCGAAATTCTTCTTAAAAAATATGAGTGTGTAAAAGTAAAATGAATAAAATTTCAGAATGTCGAAAAATTTATGAACAAGCTTTCGGAGAAGATGATAAAGAATTTGAAAATCTTCTTTTTGAAAAGTGCTCTGAATATATAAAAACTGCGGAATATGAGGGCAAGGTCCGCTCTATGCTTTTTGCTTTGCCTTGCAAAATCTTCACCGATAACGGTGAATTTGAAGCAGTATATATTTACGCTGCTGCAACGGACGAAAAATTCCGAGGTAGGGGATAT
>JAFVTZ010000197.1 GCA_017502965.1 Clostridia bacterium | reverse complement strand
CTGTTCGCATAATCGCTCCGTAAATACTCCTGACAGTTGCCTGCAGGTATTCCATTGTTCTGTCTTCTGCGGCAATTATTTTCTCCCAGTCCCATTGGTCAACATAAATCGAATGTATGTTATCACATTCTTCATCGCGACGAATAGCATTCATATCGGTATAAAGACCGGTATGGCGGGAAAAACCGTATTTCAGCAGTGCCATTCGCTTCCATTTTGCAAGACTGTGAACAACCTCGGCGATTTCGCCCGTTTCAAGAATATCGAAAGAAACGGGGCGCTCAAAACCGTTGAGGTCATCATTAAGACCGCTTCCCTGCTTTACAAACAAAGGTGCGGAAACACGGGAAAGATCAAGCGAATCGCAAAGTTCGGCAGCAAACTTATCTTTAACAAGCGCGATAGCGTTCTGAGTATCAAATTCATTTAAAAGAGGACTGTATTTTGCCAAAATAATCACCTGTTTAATCAATAAATACTTCCAACAGTTCTCGGATAAAGAATAACATCACGGATATTCTGAATACCGGTTACATACATTATCATTCTTTCAAGTCCTAAACCGAAACCGCTGTGAGGCACAGAACCGAAACGGCGAAGAGAAATATAATGCTCATATTCTTCAACAGACATTCCTCTTACCTTCATTGCTTCAAGCAATTTATCAAGATCTGCTTCACGCTCGCTACAGCCTATAATCTCACCGACACCGGGAACTAAGAGGTCGGTAGCGGCAACTGTTTTACCGTCAGGATTCTGTTTCATATAGAAAGATTTAATCTCTTTCGGATAATCTGTGAGGAAAACGGGTTTTTTGCAGATTTCTTCACTAATATAGCGCTCATGCTCGGTCATAAGGTCACAACCCCATTCAACGGGATACTGGAACTTAACATCAGCTTTCTTGAGCTGTTCTATGGCCTCAGTATAGGTCATAACAGCAAAATCGCTATTAGCAACAGATGTAAGTTTATCAATAAGACCCTTTTCAAAATGAGCATCAAAGAATTTAAGTTCATCGGGGCATTTTTCAAGAACAGCATTTATAATATGCTTGATAAGACCTTCCGCGATTTCGATAATATCGGGAAGTTCTGCAAAAGCCACTTCAGGCTCTACATGCCAGAACTCGGCAACGTGGCGCGGAGTATTACTCTTTTCAGCACGGAAAGACGGGCCGAATGTGTAAATCGTTCCGAGTGCCATTGCAGCAACTTCGCCTTCGAGCTGACCCGAAACGCTGAGGGCGGCTCTTTTTCCAAAAAAGTCGTCCGCATTATATTCTTCTTCGTTTTTATATTCATTTGAATAACCGATAGTAGTTACTTTGAACATCTCACCTGCACCCTCGCAGTCACTTGCAGTGATAAGAGGAGTGTGAACATAAACATACCGTCTTGACTGGAAATATTCGTGAACAGCGGCAGAAACAACCGAGCGAACTCTGAAAACCGCATTAAAAGTATTAGTACGAACTCTTAAATGAGGAATTGTGCGAAGGTATTCAAGAGTGTGGCGCTTTTTCTGCAAAGGATATTCAGGCGGACAAACGCCGAGTACGGAAATCTCTTTTGCATTTATTTCAACGCTGTCAACCGCAACGGCAGATTTAACAACTGTACCCTCAACTTTAAGCGATGTTCCGAGTTTCATAAATTCAGAAATATCGCTCATTACAGCCTTGTCGATAACTATCTGTAAATGTTTGAGTGATGTTCCGTCATTAAGTTCGATAAATGCCATATTTTTTGAATCTCTCGAAGTTCTTACCCAGCCGCAAACTGTAACCTCTCTATCAAGAAATTCACTTTTTTCGAAAATATCAATAATATCAATGTGTTTCATAAAATGCACCCTTTCGGTAAAAATTAAGCGCCTATTATCCTAAACATTAGGACGAATAGACGCATATTCGCGGTGCCACCTAACTTACTGCGCCTATATAAAAAACACAGTCACCTTAAAAGTGATTTAACGCATCACAAACGGCGCACCTACTGACCATAAAGGCGTTCAGATTGCAGTTCAGGAGTGTTATTCATAAAACCGTGCGGCTGTGATTCCACCGTTTCACAACTCTCTTAACACAGAGGGTTTCACTACTTCTCTCCATCATAACCATTAACAAAAATATTATATCATTTATTATCCGAAAAGTCAAACCAAACTTTCGATAATTTCGCGTATTTGCTCGCATCCTTGACCGTTTTGAGCAGAAAAAGGAATTATTTGGGAATTTTCGGCAAAATCTCCCAGTTCATCGTAAATAAGATTTAACCTTTTTTCGGTTTCGTTCTTGTTCAGTTTATCCGATTTAGTCAGAATCACCGTATACGGTATACCCATCTGACTTAAAAAGTCGAGCATATCCAAATCAAAATCTGTTGCAGGATGGCGCATATCAATAAGCTGAAACACCATTTTAATGTTTCTTCCGCTTGAAAAATAGCCTTCCATAAGTTCTGCCCAGCGTTCTTTTTCGCTGTAGGCTACCTTTGCATAACCGTAACCCGGCAAATCCACAAGGCGTACATTATCAACCCTATAAAAATTGATAGTAACAGTTTTTCCCGGTTTTGAACTTACTCTTGCAATCGCTTTTCTGCCGAGTATTCGGTTTATAAGCGAAGATTTGCCGACATTAGACCTGCCCGAAAAACAAATTTCGGGCAAATCCGAGGTATTAAGTTGTTGTGAGGCTCCGAATGATTTTTCAAACTGAGCATTGTTAAAATTCATACTATCTCCTGACTGTTGGTCTGTGAGATGCGGGAGCAATAATCTGCTGCTCTACTGCATTCCACTTTTCCTCTTTTTCTTTTTTTATGTCAATAATAGCACGGTTTATAATTTCATCAACAAATGCAACCGGCACAAATTCAACATTTTCTTTTACCTTTTCATCAACCTCATCAAGGTCGGAAATGTTGTCCTTTGGGATAAAAACAGTTTTTACTCCACCCGTGTATGCAGCCATTGATTTTTCTTTAAGACCGCCTATCGGCAAAACTCTGCCTCTTATTGTAACCTCACCTGTCATTGCAATATCACGCATAACAGGTTTTCCTGTAAGAGCGGAAATTAGACCTGTTGTAATCGTAACACCTGCTGAAGGACCGTCCTTAGGTACTGCGGCTTCGGTTGCGTGGATATGTATATCCGTATTTTTATAAAAATCAGGGTCTATGCCGTATTTTTCGGCATTTGCTCTGACAAAACTCACAGCCGCTTTGGCAGATTCCTTCATAACATCACCGAGTGAGCCGGTGAGTTCAATTTTACCCGTACCACTCATTGAGGCGATTTCGAGTTGCATAATCTCGCCTCCGACAGATGTCCATGCAAGTCCGTTTATAATACCGATTTCATCATTTTCGAGGATTCTTTCGGGTTTATATTTGCGTTTTCCAAGCATTTTTTCAACATCGTTGTCTTTTATAACAACCTTTGTTTCTTCACCTGAGGCAATAATTTTAGCCGCTTTTCGGCATAAAGAGCCGATACTTCTTTCAAGTTTTCTTACACCTGCTTCACGGGTATAAAAATCAATAAGAGAATAAAATGCGCTGTCAGCAATTCTTATCTGTTTCTTTAAAAGCCCATGGCGTTCAATTTGGCGCGGTGAAAGATGTTTTTTTGCAATATTGAACTTTTCTTCTCTTGTATAAGATGACAGTTCAATTATCTCCATTCTGTCCCGCAAAGGAGCAGGAATAGTGCTCAAATTATTTGCAGTTGCAATAAAAACAGTACGGCTTAAATCAAACGGAATTTCAACAAAATGGTCTACAAAAGTGTTGTTCTGTTCGGGGTCAAGAACTTCGAGCAAAGCAGATGCCGGGTCGCCCTTATAATCATTGCCGAGTTTATCAATCTCATCAAGGAGTATCATCGCATTTGCACTCCCCGCCTGTTTTACGGCATTGATAATTTTACCCGGCATTGCACCGATATAGGTTTTTCTGTGACCTCTGATTTCCGCCTCATCGTGAATACCGCCGAGCGAAATACGGGCAAAATTTCTGCCCATACATTCGGCTATACTTTTACCTATTGAGGTTTTACCGACACCTGGAGGGCCTACAAGACAGATTATCTGACCCTTGATATCAGGATTCAGCACATAAACCGATAAAAGTTCCAGTATTCTTTCTTTAACTTTATCCATACCGTAAATATCGCGGTTAAGGATTTTTTCTGCGCGTTTAATGTCGGTAACAATATCAGTACATTTGCGCCAAGGAAGTTCAAGGCAGACATCGAGATATCCGCGTTCAACTGTGCCCTCGTGAGAGCCACTCGGCATTTTTGCAAGTTTTGCAACATGGCTTGCAAGTTTTTCTTTTACAGAATCATCTGCATTAAGATTTTCAATTTTCGAATAATAATTATCAATTTCATCGGCAGATTCGTCACCGTAAAGTTCGGTATTT
>JAFVTZ010000196.1 GCA_017502965.1 Clostridia bacterium | reverse complement strand
GGGAAGCCTATATTGCGCCTGAAAGCGGAGTGTTGCTTAATGATGTGGTAGCAATAGAGGATAGCACAGTAATTTTCTTTGATGTTAAGAGGATTATAACAACCTGCCCGTCCGCCTGCAGATTTCACGCACTTGTAGTGCAGAATATGTTTTTTGCTATTTGTGAAAAAAACCGTAAACTTGTGCAAAAACTCGGGCATATGTCTAAAAGGACAACACGGGAAAAACTTATTTCCTATCTGTCCGAACAGGCAAAAAGACAGAACAGTTCAAGTTTTGTTATCCCGTTTAACCGTCAACAACTTGCGGATTTTCTCTCTGTAGACCGAAGTGCTATGTCAAACGAACTTTGCAAAATGCGAAATGAAGGACTTCTGGAATTCAGCAAAAATTCCTTTAAATTGCTTTAGAAAAATGAAAGGTAGTGTTTTTATGCGTACAGTATTTAATATGGATCTTGCCTGGCAGTTTCACCGTGGTGATTTGCCGGAGGATATGGCGGTTATTAACAGCCACGCGGCATCTTATGCTTCTTGCAAGGCGGGTGAGGGAGCCAGCGGAGCGAAGAAAGAATATGCTGACCGCGAATGGAGATGTGTAGACCTGCCGCACGACTATCTTTCGGAAAGCGAGGTAGGGGCTGAAAATCTTTTGTCTCACGGCTACCGTGTCCGCGATAACGCGTGGTACAGAAAGAGTTTTATACTTGATGAAACCTTAAAGGATAAAGCACTGACTTTATGCTTTGAGGGGACGGCGGTTAATGCAGAATTTTATTTTAACGGTTCTTTGATGGCACGTTCTTTCAGCGCTTATACCGAAACATTTTTTGATATTACCGACCGTGCTTATTTTGACGGCAGACCTAATGTGTTGGCGGTGCGTATTCTCGGCTTTGCCACAGAAGGTTGGTGGTATGAAGGCTCGGGTATTTACCGCCATGTAAAACTTTATGCCACCGAAAAATTACATATTGCTCACAACGGGATTTTTGCAAAACCTGTGCTTAAAAAAGGAACTAAGAACAGTTGGAATGTTGAAATTGAAACAACGCTTGAAAACCGCGATTATGAAACTTGTGGCGGGGTAGTCCGAGCAACCTTATTTGATGGCGAAACGGTTGTTTCGCAGGGTGCTTCATCTGAAGTTTCGGCTGATGGGTTCACCCAAAGGGTTGCGAAATTTAAAATTCCTGTAAGCCGTCCTACACGCTGGGATGTGGATAATCCGAAACTCTATAATTTGCAAATAGAACTGATGAAAGACGGTACTGTTATTGACAGTGACACCGTCCGCATTGGTTTCAGAACATTCTATGCCGATGCAGAAAAAGGTTTTTTCCTCAATGGCAGACCGCTCAAAATCAAAGGAACTTGCAATCATCAGGACCATGCAGGCGTCGGTGTTGCTGTGCCTGATACTTTGCAGTATTACCGTATTGGGCGCCTCAAAGAAATGGGGACAAACGCCTACCGCTGTTCGCATAATCTTCCTGCAAAAGAGATTCTGGATGCTTGTGATGAACTCGGACTTATCGTGATGGATGAAAACAGAAGGTTTGAATCCAGAGAAGAAGTTCTTGAATATCTGCGTGTTATGGTAAAGCGTGACCGCAATCATCCGTCGGTTATGTTTTATTCGCTGTTCAATGAAGAACCGCTTCAGAATACCGAAGAAGGCGCCCGAATGTTCCGCCATATGCGCAAGATTGTGGAACAACTTGATGATACACGGCTTATAACAGGCTGTATAAATTCCAATACAATCAGTCACGACGGTGCAGGCGAATATATGGATGTTATCGGTATAAACTATGCAGTTTCTTCTATAGATAAAAATCACCAAAGCCATAAGGGTAAACCTATAATCGGCTCTGAAAATAACAGTGCTGTTACCACCCGTGGCTGTTATTGTTCCGACCGCGAGGGAAAACAGGTTTTGAGTCAGTATGACGGTGCAGAAGTTGTGTCTTGGGGACAAAGTATTGGAAGAACTTGGGATTTCACCCGAAAAAACGATTATCATTTAGGAATTTTTATCTGGACAGGCTTTGATTACCGCGGTGAGCCTACCCCTTTTAAATGGCCGTCGGTTTCTTCGCAGTTCGGTATTATGGATACCTGCGGTTTTGCTAAAGAATCTTTTTATTATAATAAAGCGTGTTTCACCGCAGAACCTATGGTCCATCTTATGCCGCATTGGAACTGGAAAAAGGGCGACAATGTAAAAGTGGTGGCAATCACCAACTGTGATGAGGCGGAACTGTTTTTAAACGGTGTGTCTTTGGGTAAAAAGATGGCTGATGTATGCGCTCAACCTGAATGGGATGTAGATTATGTTGCAGGATGTATTGAGGCTAAAGCATATAAAGAGGGAAAATGTGTTGCCTGTGATGTCAGGCATACGACGGGTGAGCCCAAAGCCGTAAAACTTGAGTCTTACAGAGATTATGTTACTGACGGCGGTCAGGATGTGGTAATTCTTAATTGCTCGGTGGTTGATGAAAACGGACAAGAAGTTGCTACTGCTGAAAATCATCTGAACTTTGAAATTGTGGGAGACGGTGTACTTTTAGGTGTTGGCAACGGAAATCCAAACAGCCATGAATCGGATGTGCTTCCTGAACGTGATCTCTTTGCAGGTCATTGTCAGGCAATTATCCGTGCACTCCCGAAAGCCGAAACTCTTAAAATTCGTGTGAGCGGAGAGGGGCTGAAACCGGCAGAATTCGAGCCTCGGATTATAAAAGTAAATCCGCCGCTTTATATGGAAAGTGTTGTAAGTGCTAATTTGGGCGGTATTACACGCTCGGCGGTAGCCGAAGAACGTCCCGACCCGCTTATAAAACTTGCTGATTATGACCAGAATACCTTTATTCCGCTTGAGGCGGCAGGCAGTAACGGATATATGCGTGAATTTGTTAACGGTTGGTGTACGCTGAGAGTTTGCCCCACTATTCCGCTGCATAACGAACAAAAAGGAGTTGTATTGACACTCCCCGAAGTCCGCACAGACGAGATAGAGATATATGTTGACGGCAAACTTCTTTTTGAATGTCACACCAGGATGGATAATCAACCTGTTTCCTGCACTTTTAAAGCGCATGCAGGGGAAAAATCCGATATACGCATTTTGATGCGTGCATGGGATAACGGATATTTTTGCGGAATAAAAAACAATATTATCCGTCTTGAGGAAAACGGTTGATATGTTTTAACAAATTATATTACGGAGGTTATTGTAATGGCTAAAAACAACCGATTTGAAAAGGTTTATACACAGGGTATGGGTTCAATGGAAATATGGGTTGATAAAGAAACGGGCGTTAATTATTTGTACCGTCAAAGCGGATATTCAGGCGGAATGACCGTTCTGTTAGGTAAAGACGGCAACCCGATTATTACATCTATTAAAGAATAAAAAAAGGAAAGCACGGTTTTTTGAAGATGCCGCCTAATTTTGATACAAAAACTGGGTGGGGGCAAATGCAAAAATTGAGTCAATTTTACACCTTATCTTTGTACGGATCAAGGGGCGGTTTGTACTTTTTCAGCATCTCATCCTTGCATAAATGCAGTTCCTTTTCATCGATGATTCCACGGGAGTACATCTGTTTGAACATAATGACAGCGTTCATATAGTGAAGCAGTATTTCGGTTTCTTCGAGGGTCATTCCCGGCAATGGCTTTTGGATTTTCATAAAAGCACCTCTTTCAAAATATTAGCCCTGCGGCTTGGTTTAATAAAGATGCTCAAAATTTCCGAAAAGTCAAGTCCTCAAAAAACAAAATCACCGCGCCTATTATAAGTAGACGCGGTGATTGTTAAATTGTTTTAACGGGAATGAGATTTAATCACAAAATGTGCATATAGATTTCGTATTTTTCTATGGTTATTTAGCCCAATAGCATCCTTTTAATTTCAATTCTTCAATTATTTGATTTTTGGTTTCCGGATAAATTATAGAGGGGAAATTTATAGGATATTCTTTTATTTTTTCAATAAGCTCTTTCAATAGTGGTAGGTTAACATCAACCCCAAATTTTTTGAAAAAACTTTCAAATACTTCAAAGTTTTTTAATGAGAAATTCATATGTGGGGTTCTACTACCTTCGGATTTTTCATTTCGAACTGCATCAAAGGTTTTTCGTTGTTTAACCGGACAAATGGTACAATCATATGGTGTTCTATAATCCTTAAAACACCTCAAACATTCAATTCTTTGAACAAATTGACAAGCTAAAACAGTTGGATTGTATACGCATGCGTCAACGATTATTGTTCTCGGATATAAATTTTTATAAGCATTCCAAGCATCTCTATCCATATCCGCTATTTCAGTAATGTCAGGTGTACAACCTTCTATTTTTTTCATTTGTTTTCTGTTGGTTTCTAAACACAACGGTGTTAGCGATGCTTTTACCTCAATAAAAAAGATTTCATTTCTTTTCTTG
>JAFVTZ010000195.1 GCA_017502965.1 Clostridia bacterium | reverse complement strand
TGGATTTTCTTTTATATACTTATCGAGCACATTATATGCCCTGTTTCTTGAAATACCGAACTCAGAGATTTTATCATACTTTTTATCTTTGATTTTATAAACTGTGATATCATTTTCATATTTGCTCTCAAGTTCGTAATAGTCACCGCTTATAACACATTGTTGCAGATAATATCCTGCCTCTTTAGCAGTATCACCATCTTTAGCATATAAAAGTTTAACAAGATACGGCACACCCTCGTCTCCGAGTTCATAAATCGTGCTGACATCGATAGTTTTGAGCAAATTATTTTTATAAGCGTTATAATTATATTCAGCAATGATACTGTTTATATTGAGATTCCCTAAAATTGCAAGTATAATCCCTGCAGTTATAAAAGCCGTTCTTATCACCCTGATACGGGGTATAAACAAACGGAAAATCAGACTTATAAACACAACCGCCAGAAATAGCATAAACGCGCTTGTACCTATACGCAGAAATGTCATACCAAAACGCTGAATATAAAGTACCATTTTTGAAATTGCAGTTGCAATAATCACAAGAGTGAAAAATCCTATGAATGTGCAGAAAATTCGGGATAAAACACAGATTTTGCCGTTCTTTTTAGCCGATATAAGCAGGACAATGAATATCATTCCGAAATTTATTGCAGCAATAACGCTCATTTCAAAAAATCCACGTCGGGCATATTCTGCTGCTGTGAAAGAGTAATCCTCAGGCAAAAAGCCCTTAAATGCGCTGAAAAAGTATGCCAGTTGCGAAAATAGATAAGTTAAATAGCAAACCGAAATAACCCCTAAAAAGGAAGATATGATAATCCCGTCAACACCCTTAAAAGTGCTTTCTTTGATTTCGCACGGCTCACATTTAATAAGACTGTAACAATAAGTAATAATAAACCATGCAATTAAAAAACCTAATGCAATTTTTAAAATCGTTAGAAAAAGGTTGCCAACAATTTTCTCGGCAAGTCCGCTGAAAGCCGCATCGGAAGACATAAGAAGCGGCACCACAACAAACAGTACGGGTATTGCAAAAGCAAAACCTAAAAGTGACTTTAGTAGCGCTTTACGGCGTTCGCCGCCACCCGTGAACAAAGAAATTACCGCATTTGGAAGATTTGGAAATACGAGTTCAAAAATCGGATAATGAATAGTTGCAAAAAGCCCTAAATCCCCGATTTCCGCGCGGTCATCTGTCAAAGACATAAACCACACAAGCGCGAGTAAAACCACCGACACAAGCCCGAAAAATCTTACCGCAATATCGGATGTTACAGCAAAACCGCAAACGGTTAAAACAGATAAAATACCGCAAAACAGACCAAATACTTTAATTTTAACCTTGTTTTTCCATAAATATGCTGTTATAACAGAAATCGTAATAACAACCGAAACTGTAAAACCTGCCCTGAAACCTGCGAAAATACCATAGGCAGACAGCATTACAGAAGATAAGAGAAACAAAACCGCAAATACACCGTCTCGCTTTGAGATATCAAACCTCATTTTTGTCAAAGGTTCAACCGTATCAGTAAAAACAGGTGTCTGATTTATAATTTTTTCTTCCATTTATATCACTCCTCAGGAACATATTTTAAAATATCACCGGGTTGACATTCCAATACTTTGCATATACTATCAAGTGTAGAAAACCTGACCGCCTTTGCCTTGCCTGTTTTCAGAACAGATAAATTCGCCTGAGTTATTCCGATTTTTTCTGCAAGTTCCAAAGAGGTCATACGGCGCATTGCGAGCATTATATCAAGATTTATTTCTATCATACCGCACCTCTCAAATGGTTAAATCGTTTTCTTCGCGCATTTCTGCCGCCGCTTGCATAACATTTTTGAGAACTCTGAGTAATAGCCCAACAAATGCCGCCGCAAAGGCTACAACTAAAAACGGCATATAGAAAAATCCACCCACAAGTGTTATAACCGAAATTGCAAAACAGCAAAGAGAAACTATTCTGAGATATTTTGCATTTTTAAGAGTGAATACCTCCCCTGCTTTTATGTTATTAAGTAAACCGAGCAGTGCGGTTAAAATTATAGCCGCAAAAATTCCGCAAGGATAAAACACAAGCATAAACACCTTTTTAATCATAGCAAGCGCTTCGCCTTCGGGAGCAAAACCGCGAAATGCCGTAAGATAAAGTTCAAAAAGAAACGGCGCAAAAAACACAAGAACTCCTAAAACAATAGACAGTATTATACAAACTGCAATAGATACTTTTACTGAAATTTTACTTCTATACATAAAAATCCCTCACAAACCAAGTTTTGTTATCTGCATAATAACACACAAATTATCGTTTGTCAATAATTTTATTATCGTTTTTCGATAATTTCTTATCAAATAACAATAATACTTGAAATAATCGAAATTTTTTGGTAATATATATTCGGTGATTTATATGACAAAAATTCTCTTTATCTGCCACGGCAATATCTGCAGAAGCCCTATGGCGGAGTTTATTATGAAAGAACTGGTTAAGAACAGAAACATAGAAAAGGATTTTTATATTGCCTCTGCGGCAACCTCGAATGAGGAAATCGGAAATCCCGTGTATCCGCCTGTTCGCCGTCTGCTTTCAAACAGAGGTATAGACACTTCAGGAAAGCGCGCTATAAGGGTTACAAAGGGAGATTACAGTTATTATGACTATCTTATATGTATGGATAAAAACAACCTTCGTAATCTGAATTTCATCATAGGCGGTGACCCTGATAATAAAGCGAGCCTGCTCCTTGATTTCACAAACACCCCTCACGATGTTGCTGACCCGTGGTATACAGACGATTTTAAAACAGCCGAAAAGGATATTCAAAAAGGCTGTGAAGCGTTGCTTGAATATATACTTAAAAACAAAAGTCATTCTGATTAACAGAATGACTTTTAGTTTTTTATTCAGTTACAAATTCGAATTTTCCGTCTGTAAATCTGCATACTACCGTATCACCATTTTTAACGGTTGAATCAAGGATTTTTTCACTCAGCGTATCCTCAATTTTATTCTGTATTTCACGGCGAAGCGGTCTTGCCCCATAAACCGCATCAAAACCTTTTTCTGCCAATGCGGTTTTAACATTATCCTCATATTTAAAAGTAATATTAAGATTATTCAGTCTTAAAGCGAGATTACCCAGCATCTTGTCTGCAATCTGCTCAATCTCGGTGCTGCTCAGTTTTGTAAATACTATTATATCGTCAACACGGTTTAAAAACTCGGGACGGAAAGTGTTTTTAAGTTCGCCGAGCACCAAATCTTTAACATTTTCATTGTCAGACGAACTGCTTTCAATAAATCCGAAACTCACCTTTTTATCGGTTATCTGTCTTGCTCCGACATTCGAGGTCATAATAATAACGGTGTTTTTAAAATCTACCTTTCTGCCTTGCGAATCGGTCAAAATACCGTCTTCAAGGATTTGGAGCAACATATTGAAGACATCGGGATGAGCCTTTTCAATCTCGTCGAATAGCAAAACTGAATAAGGATTTCGGCGGACCTTTTCAGTAAGCTGACCGCCTTCTTCAAAACCAACATATCCCGGAGGCGAGCCTACAAGACGGGATACTGTATGCTTTTCCATATATTCGGACATATCGAGTCTTATCATCATACTTTCACTTCCGAAAAGACTTTCAGCAAGTGCTTTGCAAAGCTCGGTTTTACCGACGCCCGTCGGACCTGAAAAAATAAACGAACCGATAGGTCTTTTGGGGTCTTTAAGACCGACTCTGCCTCGTCTTATTGCCTTTGCAACGGCAGTTACAGCCTCGTGCTGACCGATAATCCGCTCATGGAGTTCGTCTTCAAGCCGCAAAAGTCTTGCACTCTCTTCTTCGGTCAGTTGTGCTACGGGCACTCCTGTCCACAGCGATACAATCTCGGCGATATTCTGCTCTGTTACAGCGCCGTTTCCCCTATAGCCTTCATCTTGCAGTTTTTCCCTGTGAGCCTGAAGTTTATTTCTTAAATCATTTTCGCTGTCACGCAAAGCCGCCGCACGCTCATATTCCTGAGCGCTTATGGCATCCTCTTTTTCGGCGGCAAGATTTTCGATTTTTTCTTCAAGTTCTTTAAGTTCGGGCGGTGTTTCGGAAATTTTAAGCCTTACTCGGGATGCCGCCTCATCAATAAGGTCTATTGCCTTGTCGGGTAAAAATCTGTCACTTATATAGCGTGCAGATAGTTTTACAGCAGCGTAAATTGCCTCATCGGTGATTTTAACCTTATGGTGAGCCTCATATTTATCTTTTAAACCTTTTAATATAAGAACTGCATCTTCCTCACTCGGCTCTGCAAGGCTTACAGGCTGAAAACGTCTCTCTAAAGCTGAATCTTTTTCGATATTTTTGCGGTATTCCGTAATAGTTGTAGCGCCTATCAGTTGCAAATCCCCTCGGGCTAAAGCAGGTTTCAGAATATTTGCGGCATCTGTTGAGCCCTCTGCAGAACCTGCGCCTATTATTGTATGCACCTCATCGATGAAGAGGATAACATTCTTGGAATTTATAACCTCATCAATAACCGCTTTTATCCGTTCTTCAAAATCTCCGCGGTATTTTGTTCCTGCAACCATACCCGTAAGGTTTAAAGTAAACAGTTTTTTGTTCTGCAAAATATCAGGAACATTTCCCTCGGCAATTTTCTGCGCAAGCCCTTCTGCAACAGCAGTTTTTCCAACACCCGGCTCACCTATGAGACATGGGTTATTCTTTGTTCTGCGGCAGAGTATCTGAATGATACGCTCGATTTCGGTTTCTCTTCCTATTACGGGGTCAAGTTTTCCTTTCTTTGCTTCTTCGGTTAAATCGATACCGTATTTTGAAAGTGTTTGTATTTTATCTTTCGAGGAATCTGTGTGTTTTTGGCTTGCAGAAGAACTTTCTGTAGGGTCTACACCTGCCGCTTGCAAGGTTTCGGTTGTGAGAGATGCCACATCCACTCCAAGCATATTAAGAAAGCGTATTGCATAGTTATCACCGTCACTCAGAATTCCGATAAGCAAATGCTCTGTGCCGACATATTTTTTCCCAAAATTATTACAGGTGTGCATAGAACTTTCTATTACCCTTTTAGCACGCGGAGTAAAATGGTCGGGAGAAAGTTTGGTTGGTGTACCGTTTCCAATCTGGGTGCGGATAAGTTCATCAATTTTATCGTCAGTAACACCCTTTTTATTGAGCACAGATGCGGCAACCCCGCTGCCTATGCGCAAAATTCCCAAAAGCAGATGTTCGCTTCCAACATAAGTGTGACCGAATTTTTCAGCCGATGCAATCGCCATATTAAGCGCCTCGTTAGCCTTAGCGCTGAATCCGTTAAAATTATATTTCATAAACCTGCCTCCTTATTTTAGTTTGACAGTATCTCCCTTAAAAAATTTGCCCGACAAATATCCCTTTCAAGAGAATTCATCTCGCCGTATTTTTTCATAAGGCTGTGAGGTTGACTGTCAATCATCAGTTTTATTGGGTCAATTTCTTCTTTAAGTATGCCCATACTTATACCGAGTTTAATCCTCGATAATAATTTCATCATTTCGCCGCTGTCAATAATGCGACAACTTTTTAAAACTCCGAGTGCTC
>JAFVTZ010000194.1 GCA_017502965.1 Clostridia bacterium | reverse complement strand
CATCTACTGCTATTTTCAAGTGTCTTTTAGCGCTCAAAACCCGAAACGGTATAATCATTAGCCCTCACCCGAGAGCAAAAAATGCAACAATAACTGCCGCAAAGATAGTGCTTGAAGCGGCGGTAGAGGCAGGTGCTCCCGAGGGTATTATCCGCTGGATAGATGTCCCCAGTCTTGAAATGACCAATACGGTTATGAAAGAATCTGACATTATTCTTGCAACAGGCGGTCCGGGAATGGTAAGAGCCGCATATTCAAGCGGAAAACCTGCTTTAGGCGTCGGTGCAGGAAACACCCCTGCTATTATTGATGATACTGCCGATATTTTACTTGCAGTTAACTCTGTAATTCATTCAAAAACTTTTGATAACGGTATGATTTGCGCTTCTGAGCAGTCGGTTATAGTGCTTGAAAAGGTTTATAAGGCTGTAAAGCAGGAATTTGCTGACAGAGGATGTTATTTCTTATCTCCTGAAGAAACTGAAAAGGTAAGAAAGACAATTATCATAAACGGTGCGCTTAATGCTAAAATCGTTGGTCAGAAGGCTCACACAATAGCAACTCTTGCGGGTGTTGATGTGCCTGAAAACACCAAAATCCTTATCGGTGAGGTTGAAAGTGTTGATATTTCGGAAGAGTTTGCTCACGAAAAACTCTCTCCCGTGCTTGCAATGTATAAGGCAAAGACCTTTGAAGATGCAATAGCAAAGGCTGAACAACTCGTTGCTGATGGCGGTTACGGTCATACATCTTCTGTATATCTTAATGAAATTACGGAGCGCGAAAAAATCGATAAATTCGCAGCCCGTATGAAAACCTGCCGAATTTTAGTAAACACACCCTCTTCCCATGGCGGTATAGGTGACCTTTATAATTTCAAACTCGCTCCCTCGCTCACCCTTGGTTGCGGCTCATGGGGCGGAAACTCGGTTTCCGAGAATGTAGGGGACAAGCATCTGCTTAATATCAAGACTGTTGCCGAGAGGAGAGAGAATATGCTTTGGTTCAGAGCACCTCAGAAGATTTATATTAAAAAAGGCTGTCTGCCTGTAGCGCTGGATGAACTCAAAAATGTTATGGGTAAAAAGCGTGCGTTTATCGTAACCGATACTTTCCTTTATGAAAACGGTTATACAAAGGCTATTACCGATAAACTTGACGAAATGGGTGTAGTTCATACTACATTCTTTGATGTTCAGCCCGACCCCACCCTCAAAAATGCAAAAGACGGTGCGGCTCAGATGGCGGCTTTTAAACCTGATACAATTATTGCCCTCGGCGGCGGCTCTGCAATGGATGCTGCCAAGATTATGTGGGTGCTTTATGAGCATCCCGAGGCTGATTTTATGGATATGGCGATGCGCTTTATCGATATCAGAAAACGTGTTTATACCTTCCCGAAAATGGGCGAAAAGGCATACTTTATTGCTATACCCACCTCTGCGGGAACAGGCTCTGAGGTAACACCTTTTGCAGTTATCACAGACGAAAAGACAGGGGTTAAATATCCTCTTGCTGACTATGAGTTACTCCCTAATATGGCTATAATCGATACCAATTTCCATATGTCTGCTCCGAAAGGTTTAACTGCTGCTTCGGGTATAGATGCTGTAACCCATGCTTTAGAGGCTTATGCCGCAATGCTTGCAACAGATTATACCGACGGTCTTGCTATTCAGGCACTTAAAACAATATTTGAATATCTGCCCCGTGCTTACGAGAACGGTCAGACCGATGTTGAGGCAAGAGAGAAAATGGCAAATGCCGCTACTATTGCAGGTATGGCTTTTGCGAATGCTTTTCTTGGTGTGTGTCATTCAATGGCGCATAAACTCGGTGCTTTTCACCATCTGCCTCACGGTGTTGCAAATGCACTTATGATAGAAGAAGTTATCCGCTTTAATGCTTCTGAAACTCCCGTTAAAATGGGCACATTCTCTCAGTACGACCATCCTCATACCCTTGCCCGCTATGCCGAGGTTGCAACCGCGCTCGGACTGAAAGGAAAGACTGACGAAGAAAAACTTGAAAGTCTCATCAAGGCTATAAACGACCTTAAAGCCAAGGTTGGAATTAAAAATTCAATCAAGGATTATGTTGCTGACGAGGCTGACTTCTTAGCCCGTCTTGACGAAATGACAGAGCAGGCTTTTGACGACCAGTGCACAGGCGCAAATCCGAGATACCCCTTGATGAGCGAAATCAGACAGATGTATCTCAATGCTTATTATGGCAAACACGAAAACATATAAAGGAGAGTAAGAAATGAAACTTGATAATATTATTGCAGTAAGACCCGATAAAACCATCTACCGTGACGGTGACAGGGCAATAAAGGTTTTCAATTCCGATCACTCAAAGGCAGATGTTTTCAACGAGGCTTTGAATCAGGCAAGAATAGAGGAAACAGGGCTTAATATTCCTAAAATCCTTGATATCGAACAGATAGACGGAAAATGGGCTATAATTACCGAATATATTGAATCGCAGTATCTGCAGGCATCACGGTATTCGTTCTCTATAGGAGGAAGTCT
>JAFVTZ010000193.1 GCA_017502965.1 Clostridia bacterium | reverse complement strand
TTCGGCGAAAAGTACGGCGAGGTTGTCCGCGTAGTTAAAGCAGGAGATACCTCTATAGAACTTTGCGGCGGAACTCATGTTGATAATACTGCAAAACTCGGTCTTTTCCATATTATTTCCGAATCAAGTGTTGCGGCAGGTGTCCGCAGAATTGAGGCTGTTACAGGTCTTGGAGTTATGGATGTTATTTACGGTAACACCGCTTTGATGAATGAAACTGCTGCTGCTTTGAAAGCGCAGAATTCTGCTGATATTGCAAAGAGAGCAAATGCGGTTATGAACGAACTCAAAGAGACTAAACAGGCTCTCGAAAAGGCTGAAAGCAAACTTGCAGGCTCAAAACTTGATGAAATTCTGAATTCTTCAATTCAGGTAGGAGAGTACAAGGTTGCAACCTGTTTGCTCAGTGGCGTTTCTGCGGATGAACTTCGTAAAATGACTGATACCGCTAAGGCTGAGAATGAAAATCTTGTAATCGCTCTGGCTACCGTAAACGGTGAAAAACTCACCCTTTGTGTGGCTTGCGGCAAAAATGCAGTAGCATCAGGCGCACACGCAGGAAATATTGTCCGCGAAATTGCTAAAATTTGCGGCGGTAACGGGGGCGGCAAGCCTGACAGCGCAATGGCGGGCGGTAAAGATGTTTCTAAAGCCGAGGAGGCACTTAGTGCCGTTGCAGGGATTTTGGGGTGAATGAAATGACAGATTGCTTGTTTTGTAAAATAGTTGCGGGCGAAATACCCTCAACCAAAATTTATGAAGATGATTATGTTTATGCTTTTGCAGATATTGACCCTAAGGCTCCTTTTCACGCAATAATTATTCCTAAAGAGCATATTTCCTCTGCTAATGAGATAACTGCAGAGAACAGCGGTTTAATTGCTAAAGTGTTTGAGGCGGTAGCCACTATCGCAAAGCAGGAAAATCTCGAAAACGGATACAGAGTAGTAAATAACTGCGGTGAAGACGGAGGTCAGACCGTTCATCATATCCATTTTCATCTGTTGGCAAGAAGAAATCTCCAGTGGCCACCGGGCTAAAAACTGCTAACAACCGTTTTTGAGGTAAGAGGTAAATGTGAAGAAGTAATAAATTCGGTGTTTTTGCGGTGCAAAAACGGAATATAATAAATTGAAAGAACAGTGATATATATGTCCGAATACTATAAAATGAAAATAGCGGGACTTGAGCGCGAACTCGAAAAATTTCCCGTTAATGAAAAATTGGATATCGCCGCTTTCATAATTTTCGGCGATGTGGAGTTGACAGTTAAGGGAAGCGAGGAACTGCTTAAAAAAGTTCCTGAATTCGATATAATTATCACTCCCGAGGCAAAGAGTATTCCTATTGCTTATGAAATGGCAAGACAGTCGGGTAAACCTTATGTAATTGCCCGCAAAGCGGTTAAGGTTTATATGAGAAATTCTTTAGAAGTAAGCGTCACTTCTATCACAACCAAAAAAGAGCAGAAACTTTATCTTGGTGAAACAGAAGTAAATCAAATCAAAGGCAAAAAGGTGCTTTTGGTTGATGATGTTATAAGCACGGGCGAGTCACTTGCGGCTGCGAGAGAGCTCATAGCAAAAGCCGGAGGTATAGAGGTTGCCGCCTGCGCATTTTTAGCAGAGGGCGACGCTGCTGACAGGGATGATATAATCTTCCTCGAAAAATTACCGTTATTCTTTAAATAATTAAAACTAAAAGGCTATGGCATATTAAACGCCATAGCCTTATTTTTTGGGAAAAGGCACTGTTATGTACTATATTGTGAAATAAATAACAAAGATTTTGAAAAAATTCGAAAAAATAAAAAAACTTTGACAAATTCTTAACAAACCTATTGACAATATGGAAACTACTGCATATAATAGGTTACAATGTTGTTAAACAAAATTAAATTTACATATTATTTGGAGGAAAACATTATGGCAAGAGTTTATAATTTCAGTGCAGGTCCTTCTATGCTTCCTGAGGAGGTTTTAAAGACTGCTGCTGCAGAAATGATGGAATACGGTGAGAGCGGTCAGTCTGTTATGGAGATGTCTCACCGTTCAAAAGAATATCAGGCAATTTTTGATGAGACAGAGGCAAATCTCAGAGAGATTATGAATATTCCCGATAATTATGAGGTTCTTTTCCTGCAAGGCGGTGCTTCTACTCAGTTTGCAATGGTACCCCTTAATCTTATGACCAAGAACGGAAAGGCTGATTATATTATCACAGGTCAGTGGGCTAACAAGGCTTACAAAGAGGCTGCCCGTTACGGTGCTGCCCGTGAGGTTGCATCTTCCAAGGATAAGACCTTCTCTTATATCCCGAAGACTACCGCTGCTGACTTTGACCCCGAGGCTGACTATGTTCACATCTGTATGAACAACACTATTTACGGTACAAAGTACAACACTTTACCCGATACAGGCGATGTTCCGCTTATTGCTGATATTTCAAGTTGCATTTTGTCTGAGCCTATTGATGTTACAAAATTCGGTATGCTTTATGCAGGCGCTCAGAAGAATGTTGCTCCCGCAGGTGTTACAATCGTTATCATCCGCAAGGATTTAATCGGCAATGCAATGGATATCACTCCTACAATGCTCAAATACGATACCCACAGTGAAAACGGCTCAATGTTTAACACACCCCCTTGCTACACTATCTATATTGCAGGTCTTACCTTTAAGTGGATAAAGAAAATGGGCGGTCTTGAGGCTATGAAGGAACTCAACGAGAAAAAGGCTAAAATCCTTTATGATTTCCTCGATAGTTCAAAACTTTTCAAGGGCACAGTTGTTCCCGAGGACCGTTCGCTTATGAATGTTCCTTTCGTTACAGGCAACGACGAACTTGATGCAAAATTTGTTGCAGAGTCAAAGAAAGCCGGCTTTGTTAACCTTAAAGGTCATCGTAGCGTTGGCGGTATGAGAGCATCTATCTACAATGCAATGCCTGTTGAGGGTGTTGAAAAACTCGTAGAGTTTATGAAGAAATTCGAGGAGGAAAACGCATAATGTTCAAAATTAAAACTTACAATAAAATCTCTAAAAGCGGTCTTGAGGTTTTTGACGATAAATATACAATAGGTGACGAGGTTGAAAATGCTGACGGTGCGATAGTTCGTTCTGCCGCTCTGCACGATACAGAGTTCCCCGAAACCTTAAAGGCTATAGCCAGAGCAGGTGCAGGCACAAACAACATTCCGATCGAGCGTTGCTCTGAACAGGGTATAGTTGTATTCAATACCCCAGGTGCTAATGCAAATGCAGTTAAGGAACTCGTAATTGCAGGTCTTCTCATTTCTTCACGCCGTGTAATTTCGGGTATTGAGTGGGCTAAGACCTTAAAAGGCGAGGGCGATGCTGTTGGCAAACTTGTTGAAAAAGGCAAGGGTGCTTTTGCAGGACCTGAAATCAAGGGCAAGAAACTCGGTGTTATCGGTCTTGGTGCTATAGGTGTTATGGTTGCAAATGCCGCAAATCACCTCGGCATGACAGTTTACGGTTACGACCCTTATCTCTCGGTTAAATCCGCTTGGAACTTAAATCACAATGCGGTTTATATCAATGATATCAACGAAATTTTCGCTAACTGCGATTATATTTCGGTTCACGTTCCGCTTACAGATTCAACCAAGAATCTTATAAATGCAGAGTCTATTGCCAAGATGAAAGACGGAGTTCGAATTCTCAATTTCTCACGTGCGGCTTTGGTTGATGATACTGCTCTTAAAGCGGCTTTAGAATCGGGTAAAGTAGCCGCTTATGTTACTGATTTCCCGACCGATGCAATTCTTGACGTTGACGGTGTAATAGCAATTCCTCACCTTGGTGCTTCAACTCCCGAGTCTGAAGACAACTGTGCTTCAATGGCAGCAAAAGAACTTATCGATTATATCGAGAACGGTAATA
>JAFVTZ010000192.1 GCA_017502965.1 Clostridia bacterium | reverse complement strand
TCAAGACTTTTTTATAAAAAATAAGCGTTTTTAATAAAAAAATTTAAAATAAGCATAAAAAAAGCACCCAAACGGGTGCTTTTCAAGTGTTTTTAATAAAATTTGTTTAAAATGTAAGGTTTATACCCTCTATTTATTTAAGCATTTCTTTCAGCACTTTGATACTGAACTCTGCTGTTTCTATCAGTAAATCTTCACTGAAATGGTTGAGTTTTAACTCCATATTGTATACGCCGTCATAACCCACCTCATCGAGTGCTTTTAAAACATCCTTCCAATCAATATTACCCGATTTCGGCATTTTATGCTGATCGTAAATACCGTCATTATCATTTAGATGAAGCACAGCAATATCGCTGCCTATTCTCCTTATAACATCGGCAGGTTTCGGCTGACCGAAAAGCACCGCCGCTTTATTAGAATGACCTGTATCAACGCAAGTGGTGAAATAATCTTTTAAATCATCTATCTGCTTTATAGCATTATAAGCCTTCATGAACTCATCAATATCGCCAAAAAAATCGATATTTTTATATGCGTCACCGAAAGTTTCGGTTGCCAATTTCACATTATACTGTTTAGCATAAGGCAAAGTTCTTGTAAATAAGTCATAACTCAAACTATGCATAAGTTCAGGGTCAGGATTTGCTCCCATATGAAGAGAAGTTGCATTATGTATAACACAGACAGGCGCTCCCAAAGCAGCGGTTGCAAGCAGATTCAAACGAATATTTTCAACTAACGCGTCATCCTCTTCCTTTTTGTTTTTAAAACCGCAATCGTGACCGTGTGTCTGGCAAACAAAAATTCCAAGTTCATCCGCATAAGCCTTTAATTCGCTGAAATATTTAATGATTTCCTCGTCACTCTTATTATATAGTGAACCTTCAACACGGTAATCAAAACGCTTATTTGCCATAGCAAAATCAACCGCATCTGCGCCTATGCTTTTTGCTATTTCCAATGCTTTGAAATCACCGTATTTTTCCTGTAACTGCCAAGTGCTTATACCTATTTTTTTCATATTGACAACTCCCCTTTTAAGGCAAAAAATCAAATAACATTCTGTCATTACGAAGAAAATTTCTTCATAATGACACAAGGCAATTTGAATTTATCTCATATTATCCCCGACTTTCGTCGGGGATAATAAAGTTAAAACGGATAATATTAGTTCCAAGCGCCTGTAATCATCCACTTGCGGAGATATGTCATATCGTCAGCAGTTAATTTGCCATCAGAATTGATATCGCCGTTAATGAAAGAAGTTTCAGCATTTGCAATAAATTTCTTTGTACGAACAAGGTCAAGCACGTTAACAGCACCGTCGCGGTTAAGGTCACCCTTGTCATAAGCCTCGTGTGAGAAGAACTCAACATATCGTGAGAACATAAATGTATCACCCTCTGACATACCCGAGGTTATAGCGCGCAAGAAAATATTGATATTTGCAGTCTCGTTATTACCCGAAGCGCATACCAAATCCATATTATAATTTGTTCCTAAATCAGAACGCTTAAGTATAACTTCCTGCCATTCACTGCTACCTTTAACAGTTATTGCATTAGAATATACATACTGGTTGACTTTTTCGACATTACCTTTCACCTGTGTTTCGAATGTAAATGTCAAATCATTATTTGTCTTAATCCAGAAACGCATTTCTGCATCAGGATTACATAACCAATTTGCAAACTCCTCACAGTTCACATTATCTTTGTAAGCAAAAGGCATCTGCTTTGCAGGAGTTTCAGTAAATGTTTTAACTGCAGTATAAGTTACAGCAGTATTAAAGAAAGGCAAATCAGTGCATTCAGCATGTGTTCTTGTAACATAATCGTTATTATCGCCTCTCCAGGACTGATAACTTGTGAAAGTGGCGGCACTGCTATATTCTCTTTCAAAGTCCTCTGCAACATCTGCAACGATATTGCGGTTACAAATTTCCAGAGGGGTTACATAAATAGAATCGCCTATATTCTGGAACATTGTACTACTGGGCACGATATACAAATAGAATTGATTGTAAGTTGTACTTGTAGTAAACAATTGAGTTTTCTTTTCATCAGGCTTGCAATCAGAATACGAAATTCTTACTTCTTGCCAAGAATTTGCAGGAATTGTTACCTTTTTACCAAGTGTCGGATATGAAGTGCCGGGATATAACTCACCCTCGACATCAGCGCGTGTAACCGAAGCCTTAGCACCGATTTCTAAAGTAATTTCATAGTCAGAATTATTTTTCACATAAGTACGCATATCGCCTTTATTTGCAAACCAACCAATAAACGGATGATCGCTTGTAGGATTTTTAATAGTATATGCATACAAGTTGTTTGTCTTCCAAGTGTCACCTGTTCTGCTGATTTTACGGGCTGTATATGAATATTTGTTTTCACCTGCAACACTTACATTCTCATGTGTTAGACCTGAAGGATTTCCTGTATCGGGAGTATTCATAACATAAACAGATTCTTCAATATTACCGTCATTAACTTCTGCAGCAATTGCCTCGTTATAAAACTCCAAAACAGGAGCAACTTGCCAGCCTTCGCCTGCTGTTATACCAGAATCTGTATTTGCTGCGCGTACTCTCAAAGCATAAAAAGCATTTACAATTGTTGTTTCGTTTGCAGCATAACTATCAAAAACAGTAGTGCTTGTCAAATCAGATACGCTTATGCGGATTTCATGCCATAAACCGTCAGCAGCAACTTTAACCGTAGCGTGAGTTTCAGGCCATGCAGTCTTTGTTTCTGTATTAGTTGTTCCGTCTTCATTTTCTGTTACAACATCATACGAAACATTATATCCGATACCAAAATAGTATGATAATTCAGGTGTTCCTTCGCGCCAAGGAATTTTAACCCAGAAACGCATCTGACCCGATTCGGTTTTGAGCCAATTAGCAGCATCAACAATGGATAAAACCTCATTTTTATCTGCGTCTGTAAAAATGGAAGAATATCCTGTGGATATAATTTCTCTGTCAGGATTCAAATGCCAAGCCTCATCAAATAATGTGTTGTCTGTAATAGGACGAGTTTTTATTCCTTGATATTGATAAGTCCAATCAGCAACAGTTGCGGTAAAAATAGGGGTTTGTTCAACAACTTCGGTTTCCGTGCCTGTTTCGGGTTCTGTTACTGTTTCTTCAGCAGAAACTGTGAACAATGCTGTGCCAAATGCCGAGAAAATCAAACAAAGTGCTAAAATACTTGCCAGAATTTTTTTCATAAAATTACCTCCAATTATGTTTATTTGTCTATACGAAGGTAGGACATAGCCTCTACCTCAACCGTATCAAACCGAGCGTCAACAGAACCTGTGTTGACATAAATCTCAGTGCCGTTTGAATAAACAGTTTTTGAAACCTCTCCTTTCACTTCGTATGAACTGATTTTAAGTGTCCCGAGTCCGTTTAAGGCTTTGAATATCATATCACTGTAGTCCGCAATTTTTTCGCGGTTGAGTTTATAATCAGTTGAATACAGATTTGAGTAATATGAAGGGAAACTGTAATCTGAATTACTGCGGCTGAGGGTAGCCTTTAATCCGCTTCCTGCTCTGATAGCGCAAAGCACCGTTTCTTCTACCTCACTAACACCGAAATCGGCTTCGCAAGTGTAATCCACAGCACCGTGAAGCAAAATCTGCTTTAAAGGAAAACTTTCACTGAATACAGCGCTGTCCCCCGCTGTTATCGGAATGTTTTCAATCATTTCACAGAATTTCAGCGCATAGGCATTTGCATCCTCGGCAGAAACGCTTATACCGTTTTCTTTATAACGCTTTAAAGCATTTACTACCTCAACCTCAGTACGCGTACGGTCAAAATACGGTGAATTATAATCGGAATTAAGGCTGTTTGAAAGCACTCCGACGCTCAAGGCGTTAACATCATTGTCAACATAGTCTTTAGCAATTTTCTCGTATTTTGCGGGTGTGATAATGTTGATACTGTCCTCAGCAAAATTCGCACCCTCTACCGCACTGTATATACCCAAAACCGCCTGACTGCCATCAACGAACATTGCTGTATCCTTTTTCGAAAAACCGTCGAAAGCGGATGGATTTAAAAATGTTATATGCTCAGCGGAATAATACGCGGTAATATCCTTTTTATTGAGCGTATTTATAAAGTTTTTATAACCTTTCTTTCCGCCAAGGTCATTCAGAAAACTGATTTTTCCGGGAGACTGCCTGTAAAGACCGCCTTTATTCCAACCGCTGAGTTTTACTGCAAGGTTTGAAGATGAATTCTTCCCGAACCATTCAACAATCTCGTTAGCACCGTCGAAATCGGTCATGATAAGACTTGTGTTTACGGGAAAAAGCCCCAACATATCTTTTTTAACGGTTATACTGCCTAAAATATTGAGTAATAACACAGGGTCAGAAGAAATTTTATCACCGTTTTCAGGAAGCATTTTATTCTGTTCTAAAAATTCACGGTATTCACAGGAAATATCTGAAAATACACCATAATCAGTGTCATCAATTTGAGAACTGCCGAAACGGTATCTTACCTTAATATCTTCGGTTGCCACATCGCTACCGCACTGAATAACATTATTCTTTTCATCGATATATGCTCTGTCCGACTGCAAAACAGTAAAATCATAATAACAGTACATACCTTGCAAAGTAGTATTGTAATTAAGCGATGCAGTAGCGGCGGACGATTCTATTATTGCAGTGAGAGTATCTCCGCCTTTTCTTAGCGCAAACATGGGGAAAGAAAGTTTTGAATCGGTATCCATAACAGCAGGTAAAGTCTTTTGATTTACCGTCAGGTCCTCGCCGTAAATTTTATCTCTATAAGATACCTCGCGTTCATTTGGAACAAACTCTGCTATTGCTCCACTACCCGACGGAACGAGTACCGATGCGGGCTCTACAGAATTTGTGAAGAATTTCATTAAAGCGATTCTCAGAAGTTCATTTTCTCTGTAGAAAACTATTTCATCTTTTGGAACATTAACTATAAGGTCTTTACCATCAAGACTGATATCAACTGCTATTCTATAAGTAAATGTAACAGAACTCGCTCCATATCCCGTCAGTTCATTATCGCGGTCATAGTCTTCTGCAGTATATCCGAGTTTTTCGAAAACCTTTGTCAGTTTTTGCTTGGTTATCTTTGCTTCAATATTACCCGCAATATAAATCGGGGTACTTTTAAGTTTCGGATAAAGTTTAAAAAGAGTATCAGGGTCATCAGCAGCGGTCAGTTTATCCGCATCATATAGCAGGTATTGCCGTTTTAAAAACTCCTGACTGTCTTCATCAAGGTTTGGCAAAATATCCTTTTCAAAGCGCTCTTTTGTTATACCTGTAGGTATAAGTTGGTCAGCAGAAGATTCGCCTAAGATGAAATCAAACCTTACGGTATCATCCGAAACCTTAAAAATCTGCAACTGTTTTTTCTTAACACTTTGCTCGTAAGAAGACCATTCGGCTTCGGCATTTTTATCATTTACATAAGTGATAGATAAAAGCGAATGAGTTTCATTGAAACCTTGCCCGAACTTGTTTTCGTTTTCTGCCGCTACAGAGGAAGACCAGACAGTCCCCGTCTGTTTGTTTGTGACATTTATATTGCCGTCATTAGTAAGAGACAGACTCAAATGCTCGTTTTCAAGCATCTTTGTATCACTGTCGCTATTCAAAATGCGGTCGGTAATATTTTCACCGATATCGCTGTGTTCAATAACACCGCTTTCTATTCCGAAAAGGTCATCGGGAGAAACTGCGAGTTTTACAAAACATCCTGCCAATATTGCCAAAATCAGAAAGAACGAAACATAAGACAGCAAGGTCTTTTGCCAAGGTTTTAGTTTTTTTCGCATTTTTCTCACCTACAATCTGGAAGAAATTTCATTGAACAGCAGTTTGAAGAACTGACAAGCCTCCTGTGCTATTGAGAAAATCAAAAGCGCCAAAAAGGCTATTACCATCATACCTACAACAGTTAAAATTATTGTAAGTATAGCTTTACCGAAAGAATAATCGTGAGTGCTTACAGTTCCTGCAATTATAAGGAAACCCACCCAGACTATAATCATATAAATAAGAATGGTTAAAAACGCCGCAGAACTGATATAAAGGAAATAACTGATAGCGGTAATCACAGGGAAAAGCACCGCAATTGGGGCTAAGGCATAGCAAGTGTAAATATAAATATCCCGCATTTTGCCTTTACCGTCCATAAGAGTAGTAAAGCACCAGTTGGATATACACCACAAAAGCACCAAGGCAATAACATTCATTATTCCTTTATATAGGGCGCTGACCTCGGTAAAATCGTTTTCATTAAATAAAAACGGCATCCAGCGTATTCTTATAATATTTGAAACTATAGCCGCCGCAAGTATAACCGAAGCAGAAGCCACACTTCCGCGTTTTTCGTGTTTTAAATCCCAGAACCCGTCAAAAGGATGGAATACAACATAACCTGAATACTTCACTTCGCACCACAGTTTATGAAGTTTAGGATGTTTTTCAGCAAAATTGCTTTCGCGTTTTCTGGATTTTATCTTGCCTTTTTTCCTGAGATAGGATATCACAATATAAATTATTGCAAGTATTGTAATAACAGGCAAAAGATATGTCATAACCCTGCTTGCGTTTTCCTGAATGTATTCTTCCAAGGCTTTTGAATAATAGGTTCTGTCCTGCGCTTTGCGGAAATACTCCATAGCAGAAGAAAAATCCTTATTGTTATAAAAAGCCTTTCCGAGTTCTTTTAAAGCAAGCGTGGAATGAGGAAAGATATCAAGAACCTTATTCCAGGTTTCTTTTTCGGCTTCATACTCGCCGTTCTGATACTGCTCTATACCGAGAAGTACAAGTTCTGCATATTCAGTAGCCTTAAAAACTGAAACCGAAGCATCAGCAGAATCAAGAACTAATATGTCATCCCCTCTGTATGCAAGAGCCGCAGGACTTATAAATGCACCGTTGTCATTACCTCTGGAGCCGAATATATACAGCAGTTCTCCCTGCTTGTTATATGTAAACACACGGCCTCTTCTCGAATCGAGCACAGAATAAATATTATTCTTATAAGCCGCAATATCAACAAGGGTTGAAGCACCTGAAATACTGTCACTTATCACATAACTGAAATCAACATCACCTACAGGTGCAAAAGGTCCGTTTCTCAGCAATATATCTTTGCCACTCTGATTCAGTCTTCTGATAGGCGTAACAGAAGTATCCCCCTCGGCGGCACTTCTTATCTCGGATGCAGAATAGGTTGAAACTGTGCAGTACATAAACCCTTCTTCATCCAACGCCATATTGCGGTATTCAGTAGGAATAAAACGAATCATTCCCTTTAACTGTTCCTGAGTAGCAAACTTACGCAAAAAGAGTTCAAAAACACTCGGTGAAACTTTGGTAGCACCGTAATACCCAAGAAAAGCACCTTTTTTATCAAACTGCATTATACCCTGAGTCTGACTTTCTGCAATAACATAAAATCTTCCCTCAGCATCAGCCTCAACACAAAGCGGTTTATATTCATAATCGTACTGCGCATCTTCAAGGGACGGTTTTTCGAAAATCTTGATAAGTTTTAAATCAGTACTGAGTTTTACAATCCGTCCGTTACCTGTATCCGCAACATAAATATATCCGTCCGCTCCGACAGAAACTCCGCAAGGCGCACTGAACTTCTCCCCCACAGAAAATTCACTTACAGTCAGCAAAGGAACATTCCGGTCACTTAATTTAATAACCGAAGAAGTACCGCTGTCAACAAGATAAATATTTCCGTCTGTGTCGATATCCATATCGGTGAGTTTATCAATATTTATACCGAGAGATTTTAACTGTATTTTTTGACTTAAAGTGAATGCTTCAGGAGCTGCAATGGGCTCACCGTCAGAATTATAGGTATAAGAGGTATATTCAGGTACACTGCTTTCTGCCGCCACGCCGAAAGGCATAACTGCCAATATACACAAAAGCAAAAGCAATGCTGATAATTTTTTCATTTTCATAAGCACTACCTCACTCTTTAAGACCCGAAGAACCCATAGTTTCAATAACATTGCTTTGTGACAAAACAAACACAACCACGGGCGGAATAACCATAATAAGCGCAACTGCCGCCGCAGAGCCGGTACGGGCAACTCCGCCTGCAACAATATTGGACATTGCGTGCGGCAGAGTTTTTAAATTCTCGTTGAATATAAAACTACCGCCTGCGGTGTTCCATAAATTCTGGAAAGAAAATATTATAAGAGTAAGCCATGCAGGTTTAACAATAGGCATAACTATTTTCATAAATATTGTCCACCCTGCCGCGCCGTCAATCTGAGCCGCCTCTATCATAGCATCAGGAATCATCTGCTCAATAAACTGTTTCATAAGGAAAAAACCGAGCGATGAGCCGATTGCAGGCAGTATTATTGCCCAGAGAGTATCTATCATACCAAGTTTACTCATTATAAGATAGTTCGGTATAGCAGTTACCGCACTGTTGAACAAAAGCGAAACTACAACCAACTCAAAGAACAGTTTTCTTCCCGGAAATTCAAATTTTGCAACTGCATAAGCGCCGAGTGAAGATACAATAACATGGAAAAAAGTACCGACAACTGTTATAAACACAGAGTTGAACATATATCTGCTGAAAGGCACCCAGGATTCTCGCATTAAAGAAGAAACACTTAAAAAGTTCTGAAAAGTGGGAACTTTAGGCAAAATACTCGGCGGATATAAAAACTGTTCATCCAAAGGTTTGAAAGCATTACCAACCGTAAAAACAAAAGGGATAACCATAAAAACGGCAACAACAACCAGTATAAAGAAATTAAGAAAATTTCCGCCTTTTGAGTGTGAAAACTTCTGCGAAAACTGTTTTTTATCTGCCATTACTTATCATCCCACCTTTGAAAGTAGTTTTTGAATTGCTTTTTTACAGAAAATCATTGCAAGGAACAATACAGTTGCTATTGCAGATGCATATCCCATTTCGAAACGGGTATTACCGTAATCTGTCAAGTGGTTAACAACTGTATGAACCGCATAGTCTGTAGAAGGCATTCCGCACATTGCGGTTGAAACTGCACCGCAGGCAAATGCAGAGTTTATAGACATAACTGCACCGAAAAGCATCTGCGGTTTCATTGAAGGCAGAATTATATACCACAATTCCTGCCAACGGTTGCGAATACCGTCAATCGAGCCTGCTTCAAGTTGAGAGCGGTCAACACCTTTAATACCTGCAACGAAGGAAAGGAAGCCCGCGCCCATGCTCATCCAGAGCGAAACAATAATTACAACCGTCATCATATACTGCTTATCTGTAAGCCAGTATATATTAGTGTCTATAAGACCAAAATAGGACAGCAAACTGTTGAGATAACCGTTTGCATCGTCACTGAAAATTATCGCCCATATAGTATAAAGATTACCCGAAATAGTTGGCGAATAAATCAGTAAAACCATTAAAAACTGTATTTTTTGACCGAGATTATTTATCATCCATGCGATTAGAAAAGACGCAATATAACCGAAAGGTCCTGTAACTATTGCGATAGTCAGCGTATTAAGCACAGATTTTAAGAAAATATCGTCATTAAAAAACAGATTTATGTAGTTTTCAAAACCTATAAAATCAGGCATTGAAAAGACATTGTAGTTAGAAAAACTTAAAATAATGGAAATTGCAACAGGCAATACCGTAAAGGTAAAAAACAGCAAGCCGAAAGGAAGTATATATAAATAACAGGCTTTTTTTCGTTTCATTTCCTGCCATACAGAATATTTTCTCATAACTTCCCTCCTACTCTGCTACCGAAAGGCCGAATTCTTTACGTTTTCTTGTGATTTCATCATTTATTATCTCTACATATTGGAGCAGAGTTTCTCTGGCATCCTGAGCATCATAAACTGTAGCACGGAAAGCATTGTTGAAATTTCGGGGTGTGAAATAACCGCCGGGCACTTCAGGAATACCTACAACATTCTGAAGTTGGTTTGAAATTTCTTTATAAAATGCTGTTGACCACGGAATTTCTGCAAGAGACTCTATGTTTGCAGGAGCATATCTTGCAGATGCACCGAGTTTTTCTTCAACCAAATTTCCATATTTTGCCTGAACATCTGCAGATGTCCACCACTTAAGGAACTCCCATGACTTGTCTGCTTTTTTGGTGTCGTTTAATATAAATGCGCAAACTCCGTCTGCAGTAGATGCATGATTGATACTGCCGTTTTCACCCTCAGTACCCGGAACTAAAGCGATATCCCAAAGACCTTTGATTTCGGGAGCAAATACTTCCAAAGTATTGTAAGCGGTATATCCAGTAATCGCTATTGGCATTTCTCCGCTCCTGAAGCGGTTTGCAAAGTTGAAAGAAACAGGAATTTTATACTCGGAATAAAGCTGTGTATATTCCTCAAACGCCTCGATAGCAGGTAATTCACTGAGGGTTGAATAGGAGCCGTCCTCACTGTAAACCGTGCCGCCCTTTTGCGCTAAAAGCATACAGTAGGTAGTAAAACCTGATGTGAAACCGAACTGCATATTGTTTTTACTCAAATCAAAAATAAGGTTTCTTACATCGTCCCAGGTTTCAGGAACCGTCCAACCGTATTCCTCAAAAATATCGGTGCGGTAGAACATCATATTAAAGTTAAGAGTTTCAGGAAGTGCGTAAAGACCGCCCTCATATCTCAGAGGCACTAAAGCCGCATCTGTAAAACGCGAAGTTATCTCTGAGGTATCGCCGAATTTGTTCAAATCATAAATCGCACCGCGGGAAGCAAAGTTAACAGGAGTTGTATTTGCCTCTCCAAGAGCAACATCAGGACCTATTCCTGCAACTACAGCAGGAAGCAAAGCCGCTGTGGCTATGATTCGCAAATCGGCATATATGCCAGTATTCGCGGTAAAAGTTTCGTTAGCAAGTCGTCTTATAATCTGCATCTGGTCGCGGCCTGTTGTTACCCAGACTTCAATGCTCTTCTTTTCTTTACTGAATTTATAGTCTTCCGCAAAGGAATAAATAAACCTCTTAACCGAATGAACCAGTGATTTAAAGAAGCCTGCGGTATCATTCTCATACTCTTTGTCCGACGGATATAATGCTATCTCATCAAGTGCTAAAGGCTGGGTTTTCTGGTCATTTATCCAAGTACCTATTGAACTGAGATTTGACTGAAACTTTGCAAGTTCGCCCGCAACTGTATCAGTATACTTATACATATCCTCAAGTTGCTCTGCAGTTCTTTTTAAAATTGCACAGTTTGTACCGTCAGGCATTTGCTCAATAAGAGATTTGAGTTCTTTCTCGCACTTATTTATTTCTTCAAGTGTATCGGGGATTTTTTCATCCAATCTGTAATCGCGGTATGTATCAGGAGTGCTGCTTGTAATCATAATTATTTTACGGTAAATCGAATTAAGATTAGTCAGCAGATTCTGAACACCTTCAAGCAGTTCTCCCATTTCGCCTATAGCGGGAGTAAGACTTACAGTATGTTTTCCCTTTTCAAGATAAAATCTGTATGTTGTATCTTCAGTGCTGACGGTTAAATCGGTCCACTGAGTTTTATAAGGAAACGCTACTGCCTCACACTCTTTAAAAGGAGTTTTGCCGTCAATTTCAAGTTGTCTTATAGTGGCTCTGCCGTCGGTATAATCCTGTCTGTAACGAATAACAAGCGAATACCAACCGTCCTCTTTAACATCAAACTCCCATACAGCCTTTTGACCGATTAAATTCCATGAAGAACCTCCAATGCTGTTAATAACCTGAAGTCTGTCCGCAATGGGGGTTACTTTTGCGCTTGAACTGTCACAAAAAGGCAAAATAACCTTGCTTGTAGCAAAAGAAATATCCTCTGCCTGAACAGCTATCGGAGCAGTTTTTGAATTTGAGACATCACTTTTAAAGTTTTTTAAATATTCATCATAAGAAACGGTCTGCTCAAAAGGAATAAAAGTAACATTCTTAATATAAGCCGAGCCATTTATCATAGAAATTTCCGCTGTATGACTTCCGGCTTTAAGTTCAAAAACTGCCGTTTCGCGGTAAAATGCAGTTTCAAAACTTAAAATATCGCTATACCATTTTTCATCCATTTCCCATTCAGGGGTGAGTTCATTTCCGTCATCATCAAATGAACTTTCTTCCGAAGTAAAAGTCACACCGAGTTGATAAGTCTGAGTATCCTCATTTTGTGCGCCGTCTACTGAAAAACCGCATTCAATAAAAGAGCCGTGTATTTCATTTACATAGTATTCGACAGTTGCTGTATATTTACCATCACTCGGAATCACTACCGAAAACTGAGCCTTATCCCCCTCTTTTATAAGCAAAGAAGCATCAGGGCTTTCGGCAGTTTCAGCCGAAGCAGTGCAAAAAAACATACTTGCAATCAGTGAAAGAATCAATAAAACAGGTACTATTTTTTTCATTTTCCCTCTCCTATCAACCAACAAGACCCGAGCGCTCAATGCTCTCAACAAAGAAACGCTGAGCAAACAGGAATATAACCAAAATAGGCAAAACAAGAAGAATTACCGAAACATTACTCATTATCGCCTGATAATTAAGGTCGGTAGCACCCACAGAGGTCGGAAGACCTGTAAGCAAAACAGACAGAAAATCATTACCCGGCATAAAAACATTGATATAAAAAGTATCGGTCCATTGCCATACAAAACTGAAAAGGAATGCAGTCACAATCATAGAAACCGCACAAGGCACAATGATTCTGATAAAAATAACAAAACTGTTTGCGCCGTCTATCTGACCTGATTCTTCAAGTTCTTTAGGAAAACCTTTGAAATACTGCCTGAACATATAGATATAAATACAGTTATTAAGTCCCATACATCCTGCAGACAGCAAAACTATTGGCCAGTAAGTATTAAGAAGATTAAGACCGTTATCGCCTAAAATACCGAAAAAATTGAAATTCTTAAAATGAAAATACAAAGGTGCCATAATACTCTGAGCGGGTATTATCAATGTCAGGATTGCGCAACCGAACCAGAAATTCTTGAATTTAAAATCAAATCTTGCAAAACCGTAGCCCACAAGAAGCGAAGATGCAACCTGCAAAAATGCAGTACCTGCAATCGCAAGAACAGTTTTTAAAAGAGAAAAGAAATAATCGGTCTGCTCGAAAGCATACTGATAATTATTGAGCGTAAAATCTTTAGGAATATAGATTACACCTGCATCGTATAAATCGCTTGTACTCATAAATGAAAGCGAAATTTTAGAGAATAACGGATAAAGAATAACAAACGAAATACAGGATAAAAGCAACAGTCTGAAAATGCTTATTATCCACTTTATAACTTTTTGTTGCATTTTAACACCCGATTTCTAAGAATTGTATCGCTTCGATGCATACGAAGCAGAACCTACAAACAAGATAAGCATTATAACTATAACCAAAGTATAAATAACCGACATCGCTGAAGAAACACCGAAACGGAAATTTCCGAAAGCCATATTATAAATATAACTTACAGCCTCGTTATTTGCGCTGATAAAACTGTTTACAACAGTATAAACCATACAGACTATTATCTGAGGCAAAACCATCGGAAATGTGATTTTCCAGAAGTTTTCCCAAGCGGTAGCACC
>JAFVTZ010000191.1 GCA_017502965.1 Clostridia bacterium | reverse complement strand
GAGACTACCGCATTTGCAAAACCTGTTATCGGCACTAATGTTCCCGCGCCCGCGTGTTTTGCGATTTTATCGAAAATGCGAAGACCTGTAAGCAAAGCCGCAATGAAAATAATTGTTACAGGCACAGCCATTTTAACCACCTTTTCTTCTAAACCTAAAGAGTTGTAAAGTTCCATAAACAACTGACCTATAACACAAATAAAACCACCCACTGAGAACGCCCATATAAAATCCTTGATTTTAGGTGACGGCGGAGACAGTTTTTTTATCATTCTGTCATATTCTTTATTACTTATCTGCATAAAAAACACTCCTTTGGAATTATTTTTCTTCCAAGGGAGTGTTTTATTCGTTTTTAAAGAATAAAGAAAAAATAATAAATAATAGATATGGTGTTTTGGCAACGCCGAAACGATTTATATAAGTTTCGCAAAGCGAAACACCTTTTTTATTCTTTATTCTTTCTTATTTATTATTTAACCTCAACAATCTCAATGCTCTCGATAACAACATCCTCGCAAGGCTTGTCGCCTGCTGCGGTTTTTACATTGGCAATAGCATCTACAACATCCATACCTTCATATACCTGACCGAAAACGCTGTGACGGAAATCAAGCCAAGGAGTACCGCCAACTTCAACATAAGCCCTGAGAGTGCTTTCGGGGAAAGCAGAAGGCATTTCTTCCATCTGTTGTAATAAATTAGGATGAACAAGCGAAGCCTGAACAATAAAGAACTGACTACCGTTTGTGTTAGGTCCTGAATTTGCCATTGAAAGCGCACCTCTGAGGTTATGGAGTTCAACATCAAACTCATCTGCAAAACTTCTGCCCCAGATAGACTCACCGCCCATACCTGTGCCTGTAGGGTCTCCGCCCTGAATCATAAAATCCTTGATAACGCGGTGGAAAATAAGACCGTTATAATATCCGTCTTTTGCGTGGGTTGTGAAATTCTCAACCGTTTTGGGTGCTTTTTCGGGGAAAAGTTTAATCTTAATCTCTCCCATATTTGTTTTCATAACTGCAACGGTGTCACCCGCAGCAGGTGCTTTTAACTGATAATCAGACATTTTTTCTGCCTCCAAGAGTAATTTTTTACTATTTTATCAAGTTTTGAGCTGTTTTTCAATAGCAATTTTTATACTTGTAATTTACCACAAGATATAGTATAATAAATGAAATATATACATAATTTAACTTAAAAGGAGAAAATTTTATGAAATGTCCTTTTTGCGGTTTTGAAGAAAGCAAAGTTATTGACTCCCGTCCTACAGACGAAGGTCAGCGTATCAGAAGACGCAGAGAGTGTCTCAAATGCGAAAAACGTTTTACTACCTATGAAATAATTGAGAGTCTACCGATTATTGTTATTAAAAAGGATAAATCAAGAGAGACATTCAACCGTAACAAGTTGATGACAGGTCTGCTCCGCGCTTGCGAGAAACGTCCCGTTTCGATTGATACTCTTGACAATATGATAGACGAAATCGAAGTCATCATCCAGAATTCACTTGACAGAGAAGTAAGTTCGGAAAGAATCGGCGAACTTGTTATGGAAAAACTGAAGCGTATTGATGAGGTGGCTTATGTGCGCTTTGCATCGGTTTACCGTCAGTTCAAAGATATCAACACATTTATGACCGAACTCAATAAACTGCTTAACGATTAGTGTGACAGGATTTGAAACTGTCACGCCTGCAAAACAAAATTTTTGATGGTACTTTGCCTCAAAACTTGAAATACGTCAGTATTCCTGCGTTTATCGGCTTCGTCTGATACAAAAATTTTATGTTTTAGCAGGTTTAAAGTTTCTGTCGCCGGATTTTATATTCGGCGAAGTAAGAAATTTGTAGCAAGGCTGACGCCTTGCAAAAATAAGTACAAAGCCGCAATATAAAATGCGGAAAACGAAACCGTGGCAGGTTCAAGTCCTGTCACACTAAGGAGCCCTTATGAACAAATATGAAATGCTGGCAGAACTTTTACTGCCTGATATAAAAAATCTGCCCGATTATTATGAAAACCTCTACCCTGCCCGAAATCTTCCCGAGGGTGCAAGAGTAACCCGTATTGCCCCAAGCCCTACAGGATATCTCCATTTAGGCACTCTTTTTGCGGCACTTGTTAACCGAATCACCGCAACCTCTACAGGCGGTGTTTTCTACACAAGAATTGAAGATACCGACAAAAAGAGAGAAATTGAGGGCGGTATTGAAGATATTATTGACGGTCTTAACCGCTTTGGAATAACTATTGACGAAGGTTTTGTTTCGGGTACAAACGAAAGCGGAATTTACGGACCTTATCAGCAAAGCCGCCGTGCGGAAATTTATCAGACCTATGTTAAAGAACTTATAAAACAAGGTCTTGCATACCCTTGTTTCTGCACTGCCGAAGAACTTGAAGCCACCCGCAACGAGCAGGAAGCTCAGAAACTGAGGACAGGCTATTACGGTAAATTTGCCAAACACAGGGATATAACCTTTGAGGAAGCAAAAGCACTTATAGACGAGGGAAAACCTTTTGTTATCCGTCTTAAATCCCCCGGCAGCGAAGAAAACAAAATTATATTTGAAGATACCGTTAAGGGCAAGATAGAAATGCCCGAGAATGACGAAGATTTTGTACTTCTCAAATCTGACGGTATTCCCACATATCATTTTGCCCACGCTGTGGACGACCATCTTATGCACACAACCCATGTGCTCAGAGGTGACGAATGGATTTCCTCTGTACCGAAACACATTCAACTCTTTAAGATTTTAGGTTTCAAGCCCCCGAAATACGGTCATATTTCCCCTATTATGAAACTTGACAATGGGGCAAAACGCAAAATTTCAAAACGCAAAGACCCTGAGGCTGCAGTTCATTTCTTTGCAGAACAGGGTTATGACAGCGAGTGTGTTATAAACTATCTTATGACAGTTGCGGCATCCGATTTTGAGGACTGGCGCAGAGCAAACCCCGATGCATCTTATAAAGAATTCAAATTCAACCTTAAAAAGATGAGTGTTTCGGGAGCGTTGTTTGATGAAAACAAACTGCTTGATGTCAGCAAAAATATGGTTGCAAAACTTTCAAGCAGCGAAGTTTATGAAAAACTGACCGCTTGGGCGAAAGAGTTTGACAGCGAGTTTTATGCATTGCTTACAAAAAATCCCGATTACACAAAGGCAGTTCTTGCTATTGACCGCGATGTTCCAAAACCGCGTAAAGATATAGCAAAATGGAGCGAGGCTAAAGATTATTTCTCATATTTTTATGATGAACTTTACACTCCTTGCTATGAACTTCCCGAAAATATCGAAAAAGCCGATGCTAAAGCATTTTTGGAGAGTTATAAAAATGTTTATTCTCCCGAAGACGAGCGTCAGGACTGGTTTGATAAGATAAAAGCCATAGCACCCGAAATCGGCTTTGCATCCGAAACCAAGGAATACAAGGCAAATCCCGATAATTATAAAGGTCACGCAGGCGACCTCAGCACAGTGCTCAGAATTGCAATAACAGGCAGGCGCAACACCCCCGACCTTTGCAGTATTATGCAGGTTCTCGGCAAATACGAATGTATAAAGCGTATTGACAGCGCAATTTCAAATTTTTAAGAGGTTTATTTATGGAAGAAAATATTATTTTAACCGAAGAAACAAAGCCTTCCAATTTTATTCACGATTTTATTGATGAAGACCTTAAAGAAGGCGTGTATGATAAAGTTCAGACCCGTTTTCCCCCTGAGCCTAACGGTTATCTGCACATAGGTCACGCAAAGGCTATCTGCATAGACTTTGCAACTGCCGAGAAATACGGCGGAAAATGCAATTTGCGTCTTGACGATACCAACCCCACAAAAGAGGATGTTGAGTATGTTGACGCGATAAAAGAAGATATCAAATGGCTCGGTTTTAACTGGGATAATGTTTATTTCGCATCTGATTATTTCGATTTCATCTACGAATGCGCACTGAAACTTATCGACAAAGGGCTTGCCTATGTTGACGAATCCTCTGCAGACGAAATAAGAGAAATGCGCGGAACTCTCACAGAAGCAGGCAAAAACAGCCCCTACCGTGACAGACCTGTTGAAGAAACCAAAGACCTTTTCAGAAGAATGACCGAGGGCGAGTTCGATAACGGCGCAATAGTACTCAGAGCCAAGATAGATATGTCTTCCTCTAACCTCAATATGCGCGACCCTGTAATTTACCGCATTATGAAGGCTCACCACCACAGAACGGGTGACAAATGGTGTGTTTACCCGATGTATGACTTTGCACATCCTTTAAGCGATGCCAAAGAGGGTGTTACCCATTCCCTTTGCTCATTGGAATTCGAAAACCACCGCCCGCTTTACAACTGGTTCTTAGAGGTTCTCGAAATCCCCACACCACCCCGTCAGATAGAGTTTGCAAGAATGAATGTGAATTACACACTGACCAGTAAGAGAAAGTGTTTGAAACTGGTGAACGACGGTTTGGTTTCAGGTTGGGACGACCCGAGAATGGCAACTATCTGCGGTATGAGAAGACGAGGCTACCCCTCAGAGGCTGTGCGCGCATTTGTTGATAAAATCGGTGTTTCCAAAGCATACAGCGTTATCGACTATGCTCTGCTTGAGTCCTGCGTGCGTGATTATCTTAACGAAAATGCTGACCGCGCAATGGCAGTGCTTCGCCCATTAAAAGTTGTAATCGATAATTACCCCGAAGATATGACCGATATTATTGAGGTTGATATAAACCCCAACAAACCCGAACTTGGAAAAACAACGGTTACTTTCTCAAAGGAAATTTTCATTGAACAGGATGACTTTATGTTAGACCCTCCGGGTAAATATTTCCGTCTTTGCCCGCAGAAAGAAGTTCGACTCAAAGGTGCATACTTTGTTAAATAT
>JAFVTZ010000190.1 GCA_017502965.1 Clostridia bacterium | reverse complement strand
GTCACCGTCAAGCGGTTTTCCGCGGAAAAAGTCTTCAACCTTTTTTGTTCTTGTGTCAACATCGTCGCCGCGTTCTAAAACAATGGGTTTTAAACCCGCCTTAGCCAATGTCAATGCGGCAAACATACCTGCAGGTCCGAAACCTGCTATAACAGGGCGGTTTTTGGGAGTAAAGTTTGCTTTTTGCCAGACATATTCTTTTTCTTTGAATTCCTGCGCATTTTTACAACGCTTTAAATACACTTTTTCCTGACCTTTTACCTCGCACAAAACCGAACAGCAAAAATGAACATCCGTCTTCTTTCTTGCATCTACCGACTTTCGGTAAAGAGAGGCTTTAATTATATTTGCCGCATCGGTTTTAAGTGCCTTTGCGGCAATAGGTTTTAAATCGGAAAAATCAGTATTCAAGGCTAAATTAAGATTATTTATAAGTATCATTTATTCTCCTTAATGATAGCATCTGCCGCACACATAGCGCTTGACCATGCCCATTGCAGATTAAACCCACCGCAATCGCCGTCAATATCGAGTATTTCGCCTATAGCGTAGAGACCTTTTGCGTTTTTGCTCATCATAGTTTTACTGTTAAACCCGTCAGTCTTAAGACCACCTGCTGTTACCTGAGAGTTAATATAACCCGTTGTTCCCATAACATTAAAACTGAAATTCTTTAAAAGAGACGCTATTTTCTTTAAATCCTGAATCTTAAGTGAAGAAACACTTTCAGAAAGTTTAAGCCCTGCCGATTTAATTATTACCTGACCGAGTCTTTTATTGAGCATACCTGTAAAAAACTCGTCCAGATTTCGGTTTTTAAGAGATTTTGCGCGGTTTTCAAGATTTGAAAGCAAGGTATTATAATCGGTATCACTCATTAAATCAAGGCCGATTTCACATTTTCGGCGTGTATCAATTCCGCGTGACACCTGCAAAACAGGCGGACCTGATAAACCATAATCACAAAACAGAGTTTCACCGAATTCTTGCCTTACAGTTTTTCCGTCACACTTAAGGGTTACAAGCGCATCAATTTTTATGCCTTTTAACTGCTTTACAATATCGGTTTCGGTTTTAACCTGAACGATTGCAGGTTTGGTATCTACTGTATCAAAACCTGCCTTTTTGAGAATAGACAGCACCCCGCCGTCACAACCGAGCCTATCCCCGCCTGACAAAAGTCCCGATGCTACTATCACATTCCGCGCCAAAAATGATAGATTATCCGCTATCACTTTATAATTTCCGTTTGATACCTGAATATTGGTAACTTTGGTTTCAAGGTTTAAAGTGATATCAAGTTCTTCTACCGCAAAACGCAGGCAGTCTACAACAGAGCCTGCCTGAAAGGATGCAGGATATCCCTTATCACCCTCAAAAGCAAAAGAAACTCCTATACTTTCAAAAAAACTCTCGCTTATGAATCTATCGTATTTTGTGAGAGCATATTCTGCAAAAGAAACATCCTTACCGTGATAAGAAGAAAGCAAAATATTTTTATTGGTTATATTGCATCTGCCGTTTCCAGTGAGTGCCAGTTTTTTGCCAACTCTCGACTGGGACTCCAGAATACGGATACTAAGGCTCGGTAATTTCTGTTTTAAATAAACTGCGGCGCAAAGACCTGCCGCTCCGCCGCCTATAATAATAACATCATTTATCATACAAATTCCTCAAAAAATTATATTTAATAAATTTTACCATATTACAGACATTATTGCAAATAAAAATAAAAGAACTATGCAAAAGCATAGTCCTTTTAAAAATTATTCTACTGTTACAAAACCGATAATCGGAAAATGGTCGGAAATATAAACTCCGTCAACAGGAATATCCTCAACTATATAGGCTTCCTCAGCAGAGGTGGGCATATCAGAAAAAATATAATCAATTTTATCGTTAGTCTCTTTTCTGCCGTAATTATGAAATGTACCGCCGAGTAAGCAAGTTATATCGGAAATTTTTCGGTATTCGCAATTTGTTATAACCTTAATTTCAGGAGCATCGGGTAAGGCATTCATATCACCTGTCAGAACAAACGGCATATTCATCCTGTCAATATACTGTAAAAGCTGTATAGAGCCATACATGCGGGCGGCTGAGCCTAAATGGTCAAGATGGGTGTTTATAAAAAGAAACTGTTTCTTTGCCCCTTTAGCTCTGAGAATGGCGGCAGTAGCAACACGCGGATAAATACTCTGGTCTGCTCCGTATCTGCTTCCTGCAACCGACGGAGCCGAGGAAAGCCAAAATGTTTCAGCAAAAAGCATATTGAAATCTTTTGTGCGGTAGGCTATAACAGTAGATTCCCCGTGCAAATCCTCATCTCTGCCGCAACCGACAACTGTATAATCGGTTAAAGTCTCACTAAGCCATTCACGGCTCATATCGGCAGCCTCTTGAAAACCGATTATATCAGGATCTTCATTGCGGATAAATTCTAAAATGCGATTTGTTCTGTTGGGGAAAAAATTTATACCGTCACCCTTACTCGGACAGCGCATATTAAATGAACAAATTTTAATTTTAAAAGCCATTTATTTTCATTCCTCAATATCAAATTCGGTAAGCAATACCTTTTTCCAAACGGTATCACCGTCCTTTAACAAATATGTATCTGTACTAAAGGCGGTGAGTTTTGTATTCAGCGGCTCGGACAATGCAAGACCCGAAACTGTCACATCACAGTTCTTTCCTACCGTTTCGGTAAGGCGGATAATTATACCGCTGTTATCCTCAGACCGCTTAAGAGCAGTAACAATAACATTTGAAGCACTGCATTCTATAGCACTAAGAGTTTGGGGCAGGCTTCCTTCATGATTATTTTCAATAAGATTAGTAAGCCCCTTATTAAGTATAATTGCCTGACGGTTTACCTCCTCTAAACTTCCTTCAAAAGGCATCACCGAATAATTAAACTCCTGAAGCCCTTGGTCGGTAATTTCGGCATCAGGGTCATCGCGTCGGCGGCTCTGGTCGCAATAAATGGGACTTCTGAGAACAGTAAGGTACATTGTACTGCCCTGAGCGGAATAGCTGTACTTTGCATCATTAAGAACTGCCACACCGTATTTTTCACCCTTGATAGCCGCCCATTTCTGCATTGGCATTTCAATACCGTTTGTATCTCGTTCTGCTGTACCGTAGGGCACATCGCAAACCGACTTTGCGTTTTCTTCGCTTACAGGAAAAGCCAGTTTTAAAGCCTTCATCTTTTCATGCCAGTCAAGCGCCACTCTCACATTCAGTTTTTCATCACCCTCGCAAAGCGAGAAATACTGAGTAAGTTTTGATTTTCCGTAAAAACTTTCAACCCTCACAGTAGCGCGGACAGGTCCGTTTTCGAGAAGTGTTATCTTAGGGTCTGCAAACTGACCTATAAACTTATCAAAACGCAAAATGCTATGACCCCAGGTATTTCCTGCAGTATCATCCATAACCATAGGTACTGCACCCTTGCCATTTAAAAGTTCGCGGTCATATTTTTTATCATACATTGATTTTATCTGACCGCTCCAGAAATCAAATTCAACCCTTAGCCTCTCGTTTTCTATTTTGAGCCCCTCGCCCCGAACAGCACTTTCATATTCTTTCTTTGCTTCGTCTTCTTTGATATAATATGTTGTATATCCAAGAGGCGGAACGGTTGCCATAAACAAAGTGTCATCACCTTTAGAAAGATTATGCCGCTTTGTCGACCATATACGCTGAGAAGGGATAAAGTTCCCGTCATTATCGGTAGCATAATCTCCTTGGAGATTAACGGTAACAGGGGCTTTAACCTCAAAACTATGCGGATTAAATACCACTATGGGTGTACCCTTTGAACTATCTCTGGTATCAATTTTCCATGAAACCGATTGTTGAACACTGTTTTCAACCGTATCGGTAAAATCTATAACAGCACCTGCGATATTTGCAAAATCCTTATATACCTGTCTAAGACAAGTACCGCAGGAAACATCGTGGAAATGCATAAAAAGAAGTTTTCGCCATGCAGTTTCAAATTCACGCGGTGTCGGCATTTTTCTGCCTATCATGGCTTTTCCCATAACGGCATATTTTTCCGCCGCAATAAGCCCTTCCTCACAGCGGCGTATGTTCTGCTTGATTTCGCTTACCGCCGAATAACAGCCCTTTGCCCATTCCATAAATTCACCGTATCTTACAGGAAGCGAATACCCCTCTCTACCGACAGCATCATAAAACTTCTGCAAAGAAGAAAACTCCAGTTTTTTATCGGGGTATGCCTTTTGCAGACTATAGATTGATTCGATATTTTTCTTTGTGGGGCCTCCGCCGTGATTGCCGACACCGTAAAAGAAAATACTTTGCTTTATTTCGGGAGTTGAATGGCTTTCCTTGAATTCTATTTTTTCCTCTAATTCCTTAGCATCAGCCATAAAGAAATCACCCTCATTGCCGTAACCGATAGAGCGAAAAGCGATTACCTCAGAGCCGTCGGGCGATATCCATCTGAAAAGATTCGAGCCGAAATCCTTGCCGTCATATTCCCAAGGCTCAGGTCTCATAAAGGTATATGTAGAAATACCCGATTTTTTGAGTATCTGCGGCATCATGGCATTGTGACCGAAAGCATCAGGATTAAAGCCCATTTTAACGGTTTTTCCGAATTTTTCTTTATAATATCGCTGAGCATACAAAAACTGGCGAGCAAGTCCCTCGCCCGACGGTATATTTTCATCAGGCTCAACATAAGTACCTCCCACAAGCAGAAGCCTGCCCTCTTCTACACGCTGTTTGACTTCCTCAAACATTTCAGGTGCAAATTCCTCTATCCAGCCAAAATGCATTGCTGTAGGCAGCATAAAGGTAAAATCAGGATATTCCTTCATTCGGTCAAGCGCACTTCTGACAGTTGCCTTTATAACACAGCTTCCCTCCTGCCAACGCCAAGTCCAAGCAGGGTCAAGATGAGCGTGTCCTATAAAATAATGTTCTTTATTTATTGCCATAGTTAAATCACCTCAATTGAAGTATACTCCGCCAAAAAAGAATATTCCTCTGTTTTTGTGTGTAAAAATTCCAATATTTTACGATTTTTCTTTTAAAAAATTCACTGCTATGTTAAAATAACGATAACTGAGGTGATTTATATGGCAAAAATGGGATTGCGTTATCATTCAGGCGATTGGCTTACTGAGCATATCACAGTGGTAAGAAAAACACTGCGCCATTCAGTTGATATACATATGCATTCATTTTACGAGATTGAATTTATAAAGAGCGGTCAAGGCAGTATTGTGCTAAACGGTCAAAGTTATAAATTACAGGCGGGCAGTCTTATGCTGCTCACCCCTATAGACTTTCATTCTGTTAACCCCGATAAGCCACTTGATATAATAAACATTTCCTTTCACGAGAGTTTAGTCAAGCCTGTGCTGCAGAATATATTTGTAAGCCCGAATAAAAATATATTACTGCAACTTTCAGCCTTAGAATCAGAGATTTTTTGCCGCCATACCGATATGCTTGAAGCAGAACTCAAAAACAATGATGAATTCAGCGAAAATGAACGTGAAAGCCTGCTTAATACTATACTCGTATCGATAGCCCGATATATGCGCATCACAAACGATGTAACCCCCTGTTCGGATTTGGTGCGGCTATATGCATCAATAAGTTATCTCTTACAAAATTTCACAGGCGATTTATCCCTCGATACTGTTGCGGCACAAAGCGGATACACTCCAAATTATTTCAGTAAACTTTTCAAGGAACTTACGGGACGAACCTATATAGATTTTCTGAATTCTCTCAGGGTTAACTATGCTCGGATGCTCCTTACCTCAACAAATGATTCTGTGCTTGAGATAGCCCAAAACAGCGGATTTGACTCCCCTTCAAATTTTGCTCGGGTATTCAAGGAACTCACCACAGAAACACCTTTGTCATACAGAAAAAAACGTCAGATGTCCTGAACATCTGACGTTTTTAATATTATTCCTCGATTTCGGGTGCTCTTATAATATTTTCATCGGTGAAAACATCGGTTTCATCTGTACTGCGGGTAGAAAATTCTGAAATAACCGCACCGTTCGGACCAGCCTGGAACCAAT
>JAFVTZ010000189.1 GCA_017502965.1 Clostridia bacterium | reverse complement strand
CGTCCAACGAGAGCATCGTCTGCACCAAATGCAGGAGCAATATGAACGATACCTGTACCGTCTGATGTAGTAACGTAGCCATCACAAGTTACATAGTAAGCTTTTGCGTCTAATTCTTTGAAAGAATAAAGTGGCTCATACTCCATCATTTCAAGATCAGAGCCTATATATGTTTCAACTACTTCATACTCTTCTTCGATGTTTGCTGAAATCAAATCCTCAGCTAAAATGTAGTTTGCTGTTTCTGTTTTTATTTTAACATATTTAACGTCAGGATTTACACAAAGTGCAACGTTTGAAGGAAGTGTCCATGGTGTAGTTGTCCATACGAGGAAAAATGTGTTTTCCTGACCCTTAACTGCCATTTTTACAGTTGCAGAGCGATCTTTTACATCCTTATACCCTTGAGCAACTTCGTGGCTTGAAAGAGGTGTTCCGCAACGTGGACAATAAGGAACTATTTTAAAGCCTTTATACAAAAGTCCCTTTTCCCAAATTTTCTTAAGTGCCCACCATTCTGACTCGATAAAGTTATTATCGTATGTTACATATGGGTCATCCATATCTGCCCAGAATCCTACTGTTCCTGAGAATTCTTCCCACATTCCTTTCTCTTTCCCTACGCTCTCTTACATTTCTTTATGAAAGGCTCAAGACCGTATTCTTCTATCTGCTCTTTTCCGTCAAGACCTAAGAGTTTTTCAACCTCAAGTTCAACAGGAAGCCCATGGGTATCCCAACCTGCTTTTCTGGGAACCATACAGCCTTTCATTGTTCTGTAACGGGGAATCATATCTTTTATAACACGGGTAAGTACATGGCCGATATGAGGTTTTCCGTTTGCTGTGGGAGGGCCGTCATAAAAAACATAGGGCTCGCCCTTAGCGCGCGATTCAATACTCTTTTCAAATATTTTTTTCTCTTCCCAGAATTTTTCTATTTTCTTTTCTTCTTCAACAAAGTTTACATTCGGTGAAATGCTGTTATACACTTTTATGGTTCTCCTTTCAAACCAAAACCAAAAACCCCTCGCACCTCATCATAAGGTCGAGGGGCTTTTTAGCATAATAAATTGCTTTGTATTGATTAGTCCTTAGCAGCAGGAATCTGCTGTTTTAAAGAAGCTCTTGTCTTACGGACTTCGCCGAGATTAGCGGTAAGACCCTCATCTGCGCGACGCATAATATCGTCAACAAAATCCTGAGCAGCTTTTCTCATCTCACGGCTCTTAGCCTGAGCATTGGCAATAATCTCAGCAGCCTTAGCCTGAGAAAGTTTAACGATTTCTTCCTGAGCCACAATAGCCTTTGCACGCTCCTCGGCATTTCTGATAATACCGTCAGCCTCACGCTTTGCATTTGTGATAATATCAGCGCGGTCTGCAACAATGCCTTTAGCCTGCTTAATTTCAGTAGGAATGTTGAGACGGATATCGTCTACAACTGCTCTTAACTTTTCAACGTCTAAAACTGTTTTCTTACCGGGTAATTTAACGCCGCTGTCAAGCACCTCATCAAACTGCTCTAGTAATTCTTCAAGTGTCATTTTTTCTTCCTCCATAAACCTTTAAGGTATTATTTTTGTATTCTGTCTATAATATCCTGCCTTATAACTTCGGGAACAAAACTCGAAATATCTCCGCCCATCAAAGCTATCTGCTTTACCATGCTGGAACTGAGATACATATTCTGCGCCGCTGTTGTAAGAAACAGGGTTTCAACATTTGGGTTCAACTTCTTATTTGTAAGCGCCATCTGAAATTCATACTCAAAATCAGACATAGCCCTTAGTCCCTTAACTATAGCGGTGGCACCGCGCTCTGCACAGTAATCCGCTAAAAGACCGTCATAATGTTCAACTGTCACATTTTCAAGGTCGGGTATACATTTTTTTATCATTTCTACCCTTTCCTCAGGTGTAAAAGAGCAGTTTTTTGAAATATTTCCCGCAACAAGAACAATAACCTGACTGAACATTTTGGATGCCCTTGTTATTATATCGAGATGCCCGTAGGTCACAGGGTCAAAACTACCGGGGCAGATTGCAATTATACCGCCGTTCATTCTGCTACCCCTTTCCTGTAAACCGTAAGCCATACTTTGCCGTAACGGTAGGTGCGGTAAACCGAAAGCCCTGCAATACTTTCAGGCAGTTCCACCTCAGGCGGATGCTCGCAAATAACCGTTGCATAATCGCTGAGTAAAGGTAACACCGCTTTAAGAGCAGGTAACAGCAAACCGTCAGCATAAGGGGGGTCTAAAAATACAATATCAAAAACATCCCGACTCATAGCACAGAAAGCCGCATAGTCCGACTGGATTATCCTTGCTTTTCCTGCAAAACCGCAATTTTCAATATTGGCTTTAGCCACCTTTACAGAAGTGGCAGAAGAATCAACTAACACTGCACTTTCTGCGCCTCGGCTTAAAGCCTCAACACTAAGTTGACCCGAGCCTGCAAACAAATCAAGCACACGCCTGCCCTCTATATCAAACTGTATAGCACTGAAAAGACCTTCTTTCACCTTATCAGGTGTCGGGCGGACATCTCTGCCGTCAGGAGTGAGCAGTCTTTTGCCTCTTGCAGTACCGGTTATAACTCGCATTTACATCACCATATTATTTCTTGGCATAATTATCGAATATAATTATATCAGTATTATCCCACTTAACGGTATGCTTTGTCAATAGTTTTTTGAAAAAAACCATATTTTTCTTTGAAATATTTAATATATAGTATATAATATATCTGCAACAAGGGGTGAAAAAATGGCAACTGTTTATTTTTACAGATCAGAAAAAACTACCGACCGACAGTATTTGTCAAATCTCAGCAAAACCGTTATAAAGAATGTGTTTTATAAAACATACGGCGAAAAACTCTGCGATTATGACATTTTAAAAACCGAAAACGGAAAGCCTTATATAATAAAACAGCCTGATTTTCACTTCAGTATTTCTCACACAGAAAATGCGGTTGCGGTTGCTTTTTCAAAAGAGCCTGTTGGAGTTGACATTGAAAAAATCCGAAATGTAAATTTAAAGGTTGCAGACAGATTTTTCACAGAGGAAGAACAGGAGTATATAAACTCCGATGTCTCCCTTTCCCGCCACCGTTTTTTTGAAATCTGGACAAAAAAGGAAGCCATAATTAAAAAATCAGGGCTTAAACTCAAAGATATTAAAACTGCAAAGACAGAACATATAACGACATTTTTGAAAGACAGTTATGTAATCTCGGTTTGCACAGAAAAAAACGAATTTATAGATTTTAATACCGAAAATCTTGAAACTATATTCGATTTATGATATAATAAATAGGTTGTAAATTTTTAAAACAAAGGGGTATTATTCGTGGCAGATTTAAAGCACGAAATTGAAAGACGGCGCACTTTTGCGATAATTTCGCATCCTGACGCAGGTAAAACCACACTTACCGAAAAATTCCTTTTATACGGCGGCGCTATTCAGACCGCAGGCTCGGTTAAAGGAAAAGCCACCGCAAAACACGCTGTGAGTGACTGGATGGACCTTGAAAAGCAGAGAGGAATTTCCATTACATCTTCGGTTATGCAGTTTGAATATGAGGGGTACTGCATAAATATTCTTGACACTCCGGGACATCAGGACTTCTCTGAGGACACTTACCGTACCCTTATGGCGGCAGACAGCGTTGTAATGGTTATAGATGCGGCAAAAGGTATTGAGGCGCAAACCAGAAAACTCTTTAAAGTTGTTGCCCGCAGACACATTCCGATTTTCACATTTATAAACAAGTTAGACCGTGAAGCCCGCGACCCGTTCGAACTTTTAGACCAACTCGAAAAAGAATTCGGCATAGGCACATATCCTGTAAACTGGCCCATCGGCTGCGGAGTGGATTTCAAGGGAGTTTTTGACCGCGACAAACGCGAAATTCTCACTTTCAGCGAGTTCCACCGCGGACAGGACAAGATTAAACCCATAGAATGCGATATAACCGATATAGAAAAACTTGATGAACTGATAGGTCCTTATCAGAGAGCAGAACTTGTTGACCAGATAGAACTGCTTGACGGAGCAAGTTTTGAGTTCGACCTTGAAAAAGTAAGATGCGGAGAGTTATCCCCCGTTTTCTTCGGCTCGGCGCTCACCAATTTCGGTATAGAGCCGTTTTTGGAGAATTTCCTTAAAATGACCACTTCTCCGCTCCCCCGTATTTCAGAGGGCGAAGAGATAAGTCCGTTTGACGAAAATTTCTCGGCATTTGCGTTTAAAATTCAGGCTAATATGAATAAACAGCACCGTGACAGAATAACCTTTTTCCGTATATGCTCGGGAAAATTCGAGCGAGGTGCTGATTATTTCCATGTTCAGGCAGGAAAGCCTGTGCGCCTTGCTCAGCCTCAGCAGATGATGGCAGAGGAAAGACAGGTTATAAACGAAGCCTATGCAGGAGACATTATCGGTGTTTTCGACCCAGGTATCTATTCCATTGGTGATACTGTTTGTTCACAGAAGAAAAAGGTTAAATATGAGGGTATTCCCACCTTTGCGCCTGAGCATTTCTCCCTTATAGAGCAGAAGGACAGCCTTAAGAGAAAGCAGTTTGTTAAAGGCGTTGAGCAGATAGCACAGGAAGGTGCTATCCAGATTTTCCACGAGCCTAACACAGGTATGGAAAGGGTTATTGTGGGAGTTGTCGGTGTGCTTCAGTTCGAAGTTCTTGAACACCGACTTAAAAATGAGTACAATGTTGATATAATCCGCAACGACCTGCCATATCAGTTTATACGCTGGGTTCTGAACAAGGATATTGACATAAAAAAACTGAACCTCACTTCAGATACAAAGTGGGTTCAGGATTTCAAGGGCAACAACCTGCTGATTTTCACAAGCGAATGGAATATAAACTGGGCGCTTGAAAGAAACGAAGGTTTAATGCTCGAAGATTTCAGCAAAAACTAAATTATATATTTTACGGGCGACCGCCAAAGGTCACCCGTAATTTTTTTACTTTATTTTAAGTTTTGCAATTTCGGTAAATGTTTCAAGGTCATATACAGTTACGTTTTCATTTGTAATAACATAAAATTCCTGATTTATATAAAGACCTCTCACCTGCTCATAAACTCCGCCGAGTTTAATTTCTGCAATCTGTCGGAAAAATCCGTTTTCAAAACTGAAAATGCAGTAATCTG
>JAFVTZ010000188.1 GCA_017502965.1 Clostridia bacterium | reverse complement strand
GTCATCACATTTCCTTCAAGAAGAAATATGATTTCAACAGGGGAAGACAGAGATTCCTCAAAAAGGTCCTCATGAACTGCCGCTATTACAGGACATAGTTCTAGACTTTCCTGCATATCTGAAACATTCATCATAATTTATCATCTCAATTCAAAATAAGTATATCACGGCATTATTTTATTGTCAAGATTTGAGTGATATAGGTGTGTTTAACAAAATACAGATATTTACTTGACTTTTTGATATTTTTAAAATAAAATAATCTATATGATATTTTGTCGAAATTTGTTATAATATGGATAAAATTGTATAAAAAAATCCTTCAGCGGAAAATGCCAAAGGATTTTGGAGCTGAAGATGGGACTCGAACCCACGATCTGCTGATTACGAATCAGCTGCTCTACCAACTGAGCCACTCCAGCAAAGCACTTAAGTATTATACCAACCGTTTTGTTTTTAGTCAAGCATAAATTAAATGTTTTAATGGTCGGAGGGATTTTTTGTGGAAAAAACAACAATTAACCAACGAATCGTATATTACAGAAAAAGAGCGCATTTAACTCAGGTTGAAGTTGCCGAAAAAATCGGTATGAAAGGCAGTACCTACTCACAGATGGAACGAAAGGGCAAGATTCCTACAGACAGGCTTGTGGCTTTAGCCGAAGTGTTTGGAATTGCTTCTGAAAAACTGCTTTATGATGAAGAAGAATATCAGAAACTTTATGCTGATAATCCACAGGAAAACAATGTGACTCTAAATCAGGAGTCCTTTTATAAAAAACCTGATTTTATTGATGAATTTACACCTACAAACAGTGAAATTTCAATACTTAAAGTTTACCGCTTGCTTTCTAATAAAGAAAAAGCAGAAGTTAAAGAATTTATTCTTGGTAAATGGAAAAAAGGCTGATTTAAAAACCTATCCTGAAAAAAGGATAGGTTTTTGCTATATGTTATCACTAAGTTCTGCTAATTGTTCTATTGTTAACTGTTCACCTCGGACTGTGTCACTTAGTCCGATTTTATTAAGTGCCTCTCTTAAAGTTTCTTTTGAAACACCCATAGTATTGGAAACAGTGTTTACAAGGGTTTTTCTGCGCTGTGCAAAGCAGGATTTTGTGAGGAGGCGGAATTTTTTCTCGTCTTTTACCTTGACGGCAGGTTCTTTTCGGATTTTGAGCTGAATTACCGCAGAGTCAACATTAGGCGCCGGCATAAAACTTTCTCGACCTACATGGAATAAAATTTCTTTTTCGGCATAAAAAGTCACAGCAACTGTCACAGCACCTGCATCACGGCTACCAACTTCAGCGCAGAGTCTTTCAGCGGCTTCCTGCTGGACCATAACGGTTATGCTATCAATCGGCAGTCTGCTTTCAAGTAGCATCATAATTATTGGTGAAGTTATATAATAGGGGAGATTCGCGCAAACACATACACGCTGACAGTCTCCAAAATGCTCGGATATAATCCTTTTAAGGTCGAGTTTCATAGCATCGCCGTAAATTATTTCTACATTTTTGCAGTCTGCAAGGGTGATAGGTAAAAGTTGCTTTAAACGCTCGTCAAGTTCTATAGCTACAACCTTTTTTGCGCATTTTGAAAGTTCTGCTGTAAGTACACCTATACCCGGACCAATCTCAAGAACTCCTGTGTTTTCATCACAGCAGGATTCTGCCATTGCAGGGCAAACTGTGCTGTCTATCAGAAAATTCTGCCCGAGACTTTTTTTGAAAGAAAAACCTTTACTGCTAAGCAAAGAACGAATTGTATTTATATCAGAAAGATTCATAATTTTTGCTCCGTTAACTGTTTTTCAATATAATAACATAAAAATTTAAGTCTTTCAATAAAATTTTAGGTGACAAAAGGATTAAGTTGTGGTAATATAAATATAATAAATTTTGGAAGTGAATTAAATTGGATAACAGATATTATGAAAATGTGATTAATGAAATGCAGCCTTTTCTTGACGAGCAAGGGTTTGCTTTGCAGGAAGACGGCAGTTTTTTAAATGCTAAAAAATCGGTTAAAATAAACTATGCCGAGGAACGCCAGATGTATACAATGTCTGTTGCAGATGTTGCAGAAGACAGTGCTATAAGTGATTATAGCGAAATAAATGCCTGGCTTTTTGATGATACACAGAATGCAAAAGACGCTGTGGCTGTTGGAATTGACTTTGTGAATTCTCTCAGGAAAGAACTCGGTGTTAAACTCAGGCGCAATGTGACTGCTGATATTGACCTTCCTACAGCCTCGAAGTCAGATACTATCAACATTACTGGTTTCACTAAGAAAATGCTTGATATTTTCCCTGTTCTTAAGAATGACTATAAATCTCATGTTGCAAAGTACGGAAATTTCCTTTATCTTAATTTCTTCGGTGAGTTTTTAGTGCCGCAGCTTAAAGAACTTTTCACAACAGGCACTTCGAAGCAGGTTAAAAAGTTTTATGATTTTTATAAGGATGCTTATGCCAAGGGAGACAGGGACACTGTAAATGTTGCAGTTGCACTTCTTTGTGCGGCAAGTTTTGAAAACGAAACCGCAGTTTCTTCTATCAGAGAAATGCTTAAGGACAATCAGCATTTTCTTATGTCTTACAACAATTTTATCCCTGCATTTGCTAAGAATAAAAAGCTTAAAAAAGCGCTTTTAAAATAATAATTTAAAGGAGATATTTTTATGTGGTTATTTGTTTTGTTTGTAGTTCTCGTTTTCTTGATTTCGTGTCTTCGAGTTGTTCCTCAGGCGCACGAATATGTAATTGAGTTTTTGGGTAAATATAAAACCACCTGGACTGCAGGTCTTCATTTTAAAATTCCTGTTTTAGACCGCATTGCAAAAAAAATTACTTTAAAAGAACAGGTTCTCGATTCTCCGCCTCAGCCTGTTATCACAAAAGATAACGTTACAATGCGTATTGATACAGTTGTTTACTACCGCATTTTTGATGCACAGCTTTATACCTACGGTGTTGTTAACCCTGTTAATGCCCTCGAAAACCTTACTGCTACTACTCTCCGCAACCTTGTTGGTGAACTCGAACTTGACGGCACACTTACATCAAGAGACACAATCAACGGCAAGATGACCGCTATACTCGACGATGCTACCGACAAGTGGGGAATGAAGGTTAACCGAGTTGAACTTAAAAACATTATTCCGCCCGAAGAAATTCAGAACGCGATGGAAAAGCAGATGAAGGCTGAACGTGACCGCCGCGAAACCTTACTTCAGGCAGAGGGACACAAAGCTGCCGCTATAACACGCGCAGAGGGTGATAAGCAGGCTATGATTCTTGCCGC
>JAFVTZ010000014.1 GCA_017502965.1 Clostridia bacterium | reverse complement strand
AAAAGACCTTCCCATAATGCGGTCGGGCGATAATTCGCAAGGCTCGTTATTGAATGTTACATAGTCACCCAGAGAAATAATTTCTTTAGCCTTTTCGCCGAGCATTGTATCGAGTTTGATTTCGGTTATATCGCTGTATTCCTTTTCACCCGACGCAAGATGCGGCGGAGTTGAACAGAAAACAGCAGTAATTTTTTCTTTACCGTGAACAGTTACTCTGCGGGACGGCAGACTACGGATATCTATCCCCCCTGCTTTCTCAACAGTGAGAAAACCTTTATCATCAACATCGGTCACTATCATACCGACCTGATCGATATGAGCATCGAGCATAAGGGTGTAATGGCTATCTCCCTTTAAAAATCCTATAACTGTCAAGTTGTCAGTCTTTTCGCACACAGCATAAGGCGACATAAGTTCCAAGGCTTTGTCTGCCGCAGAAGATATATTTCCAATCGCATCTTCAGCCGACAAAGAAAAAAGTGTATCTTTAACATTCATCACAGTTTATTTACCAGTTCCTTAAAGTAATTTCCTCTTGCGGCAAAGTTCGGAAAAGCATCAAAACTGGCGCAAGCAGGGCTTAATGTTACGGTATCGCCCTCTTTTGTATTCTCATTTGCTTTCTTTACCGCCTCGGCTATATCGGCAACCCTTATAATTTCAGGGAAGCCTTTATAATCCGCACTGTCACGGACTGCTTTCTCTATTTTATCTGCAGTATCGCCGCAAAGATAGAGTTTTTCAACCTTATCTATAACATAAGGTACCATCGGTTCAAACGGAATATGCTTATCATAACCGCCTGCAATAAGATGAACCTTTTTATCAAACGCTTTAAGACCTGCAATAGTTCTTGTAGGGCTGGAAGCGATAGAATCGTTATAGTATTTAACACCGTTTACTTCGCGGACAAATTCTATTCTGTGCTCAACTCCGCCAAACTCACGGGCAACACGCTTTATGGAATCCATATCAACAAAGCCCCATACAGCGGTTATAGCGGTCAGATAGTTTGCTACATTATGGTCGCCGATAATAGCAATTTCGCTCTTGTGCATAATCGGAACATCCATTCCTCTGTATGCCATGTGCAGATATCCTTCGTCATCAAGCCATGCACCGTTGTTAAGACGGCGTTCCATACTGAATCCCAAAGACTGACCTCTTACAAACTGACGGAAGCCTTCGGTGATTTCGTTATCACGGTTTAAAACAGTTCTCGAAAAAGCATTCTGATGAAGAATCACATTCTTCTTTGCTTCAACATATTCGTCCATATCTTTATGAACATCAAGGTGATTTGGTGCCACATTGGTAACAACCGCAACATCAGGACTCTTTCTCATAGAAATAAGTTGGAAAGAGGAAAGTTCAACCACAACAAAATCCTCTGCGCTTATGTTTTCAATTTCGGGCAAAAGCGGTTTTCCGATATTTCCGCCCACAAACACCTTTTTGCCCTCTGCTTCGAGCATTTTTGCAATAAGGGTAGTGGTAGTGGTCTTTCCGTCCGAGCCTGTAACCGCAAATATAGTTGCAGGGCAAAGATCGAAAAATACTTCCATCTCGCTGGTTACGGCAATCCCCTTTTTGCGTGCCGCATCAAGTTCGGGAAGATTGAAATTCATACCGGGAGTTCGGAAAATTATATCAACCTCTAAGTTTTCGAGATATCCGTCTCCAAGCCTCAGTTCTGCGCCTGCTTTTTCAAGTTTGTCGGCAACATCACCGAGCATCTCACGGCTCCGCTTGTCGCAGGCATAAACCTTTGCGCCTTTTGCTAAAAAATCAAGTATCAACTGTGTGTGGCTGACACCTATGCCGCACATTGCAATTTTTTTACCCTTCATCTGTTCGAAAAACTTTTTGCAATCCAAAAAACTTCCCCCTAAAATAACCATATTATACTACTCTATATTATACTGATATACTTATAAAATATCAACAGAAAAAATTGTTTCTTGGTAAACCGCGAAACAATTTTTTGAAGTAAAAGTTAAGAAGTAATAGTGAATAAGTAATGTGTGCCGCATAAGCGGCACGATATATAAATTGTTTGCAAAGCAAACACCAAACCTATTACATCTTCACTTTTACTTATTACCTCAAACGGTTCCCCTGTAATAAAGTCCTCTTGTATGAGGAGTGTCGGGTGGTAAACCGTTTTTATAACTGTTTATTACTTCATTTACCCTTTGTGGAGTTTCCCTTGTGAAATAAAGAACAGTAAAATCAAATTTTTCGGTATCTTGTCTTTTATCTGCCATCCAGATAGGCACGCTATTTAAAAGTTCGCTGTATGAAAGCCTGCATCTTACAGGAAATTCTATTCCTTTACGGTCGGTTAAAGTTCCGTTTTTATCGCATTTATCGCAGGAATTTCCGTTTTTTAAAGGGCAGTTTTTAAACAGCATAAGTGGAATATTTCCGTATACGATAATTCCTTTTTCTATATCTGAGGGTATTTTACAAAGGTCTTCAATCGTTTCCTCTACAGACATTACCGCCGCTGTCACTCCAAAGAATTCTGCCGTTTTGATACTTTCACTGTTTGTAATATTAAGCCCCGTATCGGCAAAGATTGCAAAGCCCTTTTGCCTTGCAATTTCCAAAGCGGCTAAATTTCCGCAAAGGCAGGATTTATAACCCGCTTCTTTAAACTTTTCAAGCCTTGTTGCAATCAGGTCTTCGCTTATAATCCCCCTCGGGATATCTACAATATGCAAAATATTATCATTAAATATAAAAGGTTCATTTTCAAGCGGATAAATAATACCGTCTATTCCGTCAAAGTTTTTCGGGATTTGTTCTTTTTTCTCTATCCGTACATATAATTTATTTTTGTGCGGTTTGTTTATTTTCTTTTCTTTGATATACACCGCATTACTTTGCGCATGTTTCACTTTTGCCCGTTCGCTGTCCAGCATTTCGCAAGCGGTGCGCCTGAGTAAATTCAGTTCCCCTGCCGACACAAAAAGTCCGTCATCAAGATTTACTCCGCCGCCCTCATCATAATAAGGAGTAGCACCGAGTTTTGTTATGTTTTTGAGAACATCTTCTGAAGTTAAAGCGCGATTCTTGGCTGTCTGAGGAATTTCACCCAAAGCCTTCACGCTGTTCTCCCCGTCTGTCAGGGTGAGTGTTACGGGTTTATCTTTCAAAATTTCGGCCTTTATTCCTATGGGCACACTTTTTCTCTCGTTCCGATAAAGAGTGTGTAGATACGCAAAAGCCGTGTCGGATGCCAGAACATCATCTTTAGTTCTTATTCCGAACATTTCTCTGCCAAGGCGGTTCTGATAGTAACCCGCAGTAAATCCCGAACGGGAGAATACATTTTTTAAAGTGTTTTCAAGTTCGGTTTCTATTATTCCGTTATCGAGTGCCTGCCTGCAGGCGGCAGTTGCGGCGGCAACATATTCGGGGCGTTTCATTCTGCCCTCAATTTTAAAGGAGCGGACACCCATATCGTAAAGTTCGCCCAGATATTCCAAAAGGGATAAATCTTTAAGGCTTAAATCATAACCTGTGCCGCCTTTTGCTTTAAACGGCAGTCGGCAAGGACCTGCGCAAAGACCTCTGTTTCCGCTTCTGCTTCCTAAAAATGCCGATAAAAGGCACTGCCCTGACACACTCATACAAAGCGCGCCGTGAACAAAAACCTCAACCGTCATTGAAAGTTCCTGCGCCTTTTTGCAAATTTCCCCTATTTCTTCTTTTGACATTTCTCTTGCCACAACAACCTGAGTAAACCCGAGTTTTTTAAGCGGCAGCAAAGCCGACGGCGAATGTACCGACATCTGGGTAGATGCGTGAAGCGGCAGTTCGGGGATTTTTTCACTCAAAACTCTCGCAATCCCCAAATCCTGAATTATTATTCCGTCAATACCAATATTGTAGGCATCGCGTGCCAAAAGAAAAGCATTTTCAAATTCATTTTCTTTTATAAGGATATTAAGGGTAAGATAAACCCTCACCCCTCTTATATGGCAGTATTCTATTGCGCTTTTAAGTTCGCTGAGACTAAAATTTTCAGCATTTCTTCTGGCGGAAAAATCTTTTGCTCCGAGATACACCGCATCAGCACCGCTTCTCACCGCGGCAACAAGCATATCGCTATCCCCTACAGGGGCTAAAATTTCCGCTTTTCTGATATTTTTCATTACTCTACCCACTCGAAAATAAATTCTACTCATATAATACAGCAAAGTAGAGAGAATTTAAAGTATTTTTTATTTACTTTGGAAAACTTAATTGATATAATGTATACATATAAAATGATTGGAGTCCTTTTTATGAAATATCTTGTTTTACTTTGTGACGGTATGGCGGATACCCCAAATTCTGCTTTAAACGGCAAAACCCCTATGGAACTTGCAAACAAACCGTTTATGGATAAACTGGCAACAACCGCTGAGGTTGGTATGTGCCGTACAGTAGCCGCAGGGCTGAAACCCGGCAGCGACGTTGCAAATCTTTCGGTTATGGGTTACGACCCCAAAATCTGCTACACAGGCCGTTCTCCTTTAGAGGCAGCATCAATAGGCGTTGACCTGAAAGACACAGATGTTGCTCTCAGATGCAATATTGTAACCCTTTCGGATGAAGAAAACTATAGTGATAAAAGAATGGTTGATTACTGCGCAGGCGATATTTCAACCGAAGAAGCACACGAAATTATTAAAACTGTTGAAGAAACTCTCGGAAATGAGATTTATAAGTTCTACGGCGGTGTGAGTTACCGCCACTGCCTTGTAGTTGATAACGGCACAACCGACCTTGGAAATATGACCCCGCCTCACGATATCAGCGGCAAGGTTATCGGCGAGTATTTAAGCGACAGCGAAAATGCCGCTCCTCTTATTGATTTGATGATTAAGAGTTATGACATTCTCAAAGACCACCCTGTTAATAAAAAACGAATAGCCGAGGGTAAAAATCCCGCAAACTCAATATGGCTCTGGGGCGAAGGCAGAAAACCGGCACTTGAAAATTTCGAGGAGAAAAACTGCGTTTCGGCCTGTGTTGTAAGTGCAGTTGACCTGCTTAAAGGCATAGGTATTTGTTCAGGAATGCAGACCCCCCAAGTTGCGGGTTCTACTGGATATCTTGATACTAATTTCGAGGGCAAAACCAAAGCAGGTATAGAAGCCTTCAAAAACGGAACAGATTTAGTTTATCTTCACTTTGAGGCACCCGACGAATGCGGTCACAGAGGTGAGGCAGAAAATAAAGTCAAAGCTATTGAGTATATTGACAGCCGCTCTCTTAAACTTATGCTTGAGTATCTCGATTCCTGCGGGGAGAGTTACCGTATCCTCATTATGCCCGACCACCCCACTCCGCTTGATACTATGACCCATTCTTCCGAGCCTGTTCCATTTATGATATACGATTCCGAAAAGGCACAAAAAGGTGTTGAAACTTTCACCGAGGCCACGGCAAAATCAACAGGAATTTTTGTTGAGCACGGACCAGACATTATGAACCGTCTTCTGCAAAAATAAGGCTTAAAAAATGTTGTTATGTAAACTAAGACAACCATAAAAGTTATCCACATTATCCACCAAGTTATCCACCGTTTTAACGGCTTGTCCTAATAAAATCAAGGTTTTTTGCCCGAATTTCGGTGGATAACTCTGTTAATAAGTGGGATAACCCCCATTTGATAATAATTTAATAAAAGAATTTATGTAAATTAAAATTGCAAATTTCGACAAAATAATTATTTTGTTGAAAGTGACAAATTTTCATAAATCAGGCACAGAAAAATCTCTGTTTTTCCGTTTTTGAAAGGAAGAAAATGAAACGAACTAAACTTATAGACAGAAAACTCCCTGACTACACCCGCGGCGAAGAAATTTTCAATATGGTGTCCCACATTGTCGGCGGAGGGCTCGGAATAATAATCTGCGCACTATGCGTTATAAAATCTTTTTTGAATCACGATGTCTACCAGATAACAGGCTCTTTTATATACGGTATTTCAATGGTAGTGCTTTACACCATGTCAAGCGTGTATCACGGGCTGAAACACGAAACCGCAAAAAAGGTTCTGCAGGTAATCGACCACTGCGCCGTATTTATTTTAATATCGGGCACATATACTCCTATTGCGCTTACTTCTTTGAGGGAATACAATACCGCTCTCGGCTGGATTGTTTTCGGTGTTGTGTGGGGAGTATCGGCACTTGGTATAACCCTTAACGCAATCGACCTTAAAAAATACAATGTATTTTCAATAATCTGCTATTTGGCGCAAGGCTGGTGCATAATTCTCACAGGAAAAGCGGCAATAGCGGCTATAGGCACCAAAGGTTTTTACTGGCTTCTTGCAGGCGGTATTGCCTATACGCTCGGCGCTGTGCTTTACGGTATTGCAGGCAAAAAGACTGTTCGTTATATGCACTCGGTGTTCCATATATTCGTTGTCCTCGGCTCATTGCTCCAATTCGTAGCAATACTGCTTTATGTTCTGGTTTAAAATACTTAATTAAAAAAGGGTTGCCTCACTTTTTGGTGCGACAGCCCTTTTAAAATAATAAAGAAAAAATAATAAATAATAAATTCGGTGTTTTGTCAATGCCAAAACATTTTATATAAGTTTCGCAAAGCGAAACACATTTTTTCTTCTTTATTCTTTCTTATTTATTATTTAATTAAAAATTCTATTCATTTTCTCAAGGCAGGAACGGATAATAAAAGAACAGACTGTAACCTTAATAAGAGATGAAACGAAATATATAATATAAGAAAATCCGTCCATTCGGGTGAAAATTCTGCCGACTGTTACCGTAGACACCGCCGAAGCATAAGGGTAATCAAGCCTGCCTGCAAGTTCGGGTCCGAAAAGAAGCAACGTCCCTAAAATACATAACCCAAGCATAACATATCCCGAAACCGCCCCCAAAACAAGGGCGGTTTTTCTTATTTTCCTGAAAACCAACGCCTGATACACAGGAATCAAAAGAACTGGCAGAAAAGGATTAAAAAAATAAGGTTTTGCCTGAGAAACAGCAGTCTTAAAATCGGGCAGAGAAAAAATAAATATATTTCTCATATCATAATTTTCCGCCGCTCCCTAAAAGAAAAACAGCACAAACAAAAGGCAAAACCAGAAGCCTAAAAGTGCAAATTTTAAAATATCTTCCTGCCGCCTTAACACAAAAAACACCGAAACGGCAAAGAAAATTAAAAATATCACGGCTTTTTCGGATGATGCTATCAGTATTTCCCCGACAAATTTTCCAAAATTCAAAAAAGCATCTCCCGCGCAAAAAAGCGCAAATACCGCCGTCAAAAGACAAAATATAAAAATTATAATTTTTTTAAATCTTCCTGTATTCCCGACTTCTTCCCCGAAAACCCAATTTGCAAGCGGTGTTAAAATAAGAATTGTTGCGACAGACAGCAAAGAAGTCACAAGGTATGAAAAAAAGGTGTACTCGTCAGCATTTTTAACAGGAAGATTTATGACCGCATTACCCATAACAAAAAGTGCCGTAATTGCGGCAGAATGTGTGTAAAAAACCGATTTTTTGTTCATTTCATCTCCACCGTCAATTCGAAACTTTTAAATTTTTCTTCGTATTCATTTTTAATTTTTTTCCATTCTTTCGGCTCTTTGCGGTAAATATTATTCCCTATTGCAAAAATATCTATATCACTTTTCTGCGCTTTTATAAAAAGAGATTCTATTCCTTTTTTAATGTCAGTTTTTTGCTTTGTATCCAAATCAATAAAGAGGTTTATTTTCTCTATACCGTCCGAAAAATCAAACGTTGAATACGCCGAATCTATTTTGTGATTTTTACCGTTTAAAAACAGTTGTCCGCTATTTTGCGAATTGGTTGCAATAGCGTAAAGCCCTGTTTCCTCACTAGTAAGCCGCATTTTGGGTACAGCATTTTCATAAAGCCGGACTCCGCTGTAGTAAAAACTGCCGTCTCCCACCGCAAAATACGGAAGGGCGGTAATATTAAGCGGTTTTGCCGCAAGGGCTTCTATCTCATAAAATCTGTTTTTGAATTTTATCCCCGTGCGGCTCGTCTGCTCTTTCAGCATACTCATAATATCATACCCCACCGCAACCGATGAAATCGGCTCACAGGAAAGAAGCCTTTGGGCACTCTCGGCTGTAACCCACAGCATTGAAAGGGTGATTTTATCTATCCCGTAACAAAATTGCCTTATTTCCTCAAAATATGAATCGGAAATTTCTTTGCCCACCACCGCAACTCCTATGTGGCTTAGCATAATAGGCTGGGCGGCTTTTCTGTATATCTGCTCCATTGCAGATTTAACGGTTTTTCCCTCACCCGAAAGCAGTTCAAGTTTAACATCAGCCTCTGAATCTTCGGAATTTACAATAACCGCTTCAAGAAAAACCTTTATTTTACTGCCACTTTGGTCAAATCCGAGAGCGGTTGCGGTATATCCTGCAGACTTAGCAGAAAACACATTCGTACCCGAACAACCGCAAAGAAAAATCGATACCACCGCACATAACACCAAAGACAAGATTTTTTTCATTTTTCTTTCCCCCTTTGGCGTATTATATTGCGGTTAAACAACGGTCTTTTCTTCATAAACTCCCAAGGGGCTCGCCAGATACTGTCTTTAAGGCTTTGTAAACTTGCCCGTCTTAGAGACACTGTATAATCAGTTCCGAAAGAAGAAAGCGAAATTATATGCATTAAAACTACCGCCATACCTGCAATCAGTCCGTAAAGCCCTAAAAGTGAACCCAGCAAAACGAAAATTATTCTGAGATAGAAAACCGCTCCCCTGAGCCGTGGTACTGTCAATCCGCAAATACCGCTTAGCGCTATAACTATAAGCATAGGGGTGCTGATAATCCGCGCCTCTACCGCCGCCTGACCGACCACCAAACCTCCTACGATACTCAGCGCGTGCCCGAGTCCCTGCTGCATTCTGACACCCGTTTCTCTGAGTATTTCAAAAACCGTAATCATAATAAGACATTCGGTAAAAGGCGAAAAAGGCACTCCCCCTCTTAGTTTTTCCATCGCTATTGCAAGGGTTGTGGGGAGCAGTTCGTTGTGAAAAGAAGTAAGCGCAATAAAAACCGCAGGAATACTCACCGCAATAAAAAAACAGATATATCTCAGTATTCTGCCTGTACTGCTGACAAGAAAATTTAAATAATAATCCTCGTCTGACTGAAAACTCTCTGAAAAAATATACGGCACTGTCACTACAACAGGCGTGCCGTCAACAACTATTGCAACTCTGCCCTCAAGCAGTTTAGCCGCAACCACATCGGGTCTTTCGGTGCTGCCGCAGGTTTTGAACAGAGAGTATTTACTGTCCCTTATCTGCTCGGTAATATAATTCGAATCAAGCACACCGTCGATATCAATTTTGCTTATTCTCCGTTTCACCTCGGCAATAACCTTTTCATCCGCAAGGCTTCCAAGATAACATATATAAACGAGTGTAGCCGTTCTTCTGCCAAGCCTTTGCATTTCTATACATAGGTCGGGTGTCTGTAGTTTTCGCCTTATCATTGCAAGATTTAAAAGCGCCGCTTCGTCAAAGCCCTCTCGAGGCCCCTGCAAAACCCTTTCGTCCTGAGGTTCGCTGATACCCCTTGTTCTCCAGCCCTTAGCATCAATATTAACCGCTTCTTCGCTTGTATCTATAAGGAGTACCGCCTCTCCGTAAAGCAGACCCTCAATTATCTTGTCAACATTTTTAAGCCTTTTCGCATCCCTTGCAAAAAGCACCTGTTTTTCAATGTATTCGGCTATACTGTCACAAACACTCGGAGTTTCAACCGTAAGGAGCGGTCTTATTACTGAATCATTGAGTTGCTCCGAATTTATCATTCCGTCCATATAAATGAGTGCGGCATCTATATTATATGTGTTTCTCGATTTTATCTGCTTTACCCTGAGCACCGAATCTTTTTTGAATATTTCCCGGAAAAGGGCAATATCCTCCTGCAGATTCCCCGAAAGGGTGAGTTTTTTATAATCACTTGTCTGTCCCGACATATTATCACCACAGATATTATGCGGAAAATTCTGCAAAAAATACAAAAACGGCGTAAAACTTACGCCGTTACAACTGTCATAATAAAATTTTTGAAAGGGTATCAATATCTTCCGCCTGATAATCCGCATCTGCCAGTTCTTCTGCCGAGCCGTACCCGAAAAGCACACCCACAGCCTTTAAGTTAAAAGCGTGAGCGCCCTCAATGTCATACTTTCTGTCCCCTACCATTACTGCCTTTTCGGTGTCTTTAACCCCGAACTCGCTTATTGCATATTCTATCACATCTTCTTTGCGGTTCCGCTTTTCGTCCATAGTAGCGCCTGCCACAAAATCGAAATATTTTTCTATTTTGAAATGCTCTAATATCTGAATCGCATATTTTTCAGGTTTAGAGGTAGCAAGTATCACCTTTTTGCCGTTTGCTTTCAAATTTTTAAGCATTTCTTCAACACCGTCAAATATACTGTTTTCAAAAATGCCTTTAACCGAGAAATACTCTCTGTAATACTCCAAGGCTTTCATCGCTTTTTCATAATCAAAGCCGTAAAATTCCATAAAACTGTCCACAAGGGGCGGACCTATGAATTTATAAAGTTCCCGTCTTTCTGCCTCAATACCGAATTTTTTGAGCGCGTATTTTACCGAATTTGTAATTCCGAGAGCAGGCTCTGTTAAAGTCCCGTCCAAATCGAAAAGAATGTATTTAAAATTATTCATTTGGTTCCTCATTTTCTGAAAACGAACAGATACTCATGCGCAATCAGCAAAAAATTGTATTTTACACTGTTTGTTTTCCAATATCCTATAGCCTTGCAGTTGTGTTGTTCTTTAATAATCAATTCTTTCAGTTTAAACCCTGCGGCTTCAAAAATTCTCATAACATCAAAAGACATCGGAATCATATGCCCTTTTTGACGGGTATCACCCATAAGAACAGCACAGAATTTATCGTTTTTCAATACGCGATAGCTTTCAGAAGCCACCCTTTCCATTTCCACAAGGAAATCCTTAACCTTAAGTAGAGATAAATCTTCAGGGATATCCTCACTATATTGTATAATATCTGCATACGGTGGATGAGTACATATCAAATCAATACTGTCGTCTGGGATAAAGTCAAGGTTTCGTGCATCACCTTTATGAAGATATACCTTGCCGTCTGCTCCTTCATACTCAAAATCAGTTTTTTCTTTGCAACGAGCAAGTGCAACATCATTCACATCAACGCCGATGATATCCCGGTTAAGCAACTTTGCTTCTACTAACGTTGTGCCGCCACCTGCAAATTGGTCAAGAACCAAATCTTTTTCTTTGGAATATCGGAGCAGAATGTTGCGAGGAATATATGGAGACCAATTGCCACGCCATTTGGCGTCATGGGTAGCCCAATCTCCTCGTTTTGGAAACGACCAATGTGTAGTCATTTCTAACTCAAAATCTTCCGGCTCCCATTTAGTGATTTTCTTTGCCATCACTTAAAAACCTCGCTGATTATTCCATCTTCCAAATCTTTAATATTGTAGATGTGTTCCATAACATCAAAAGTTTCTTCAAGGTTGTTTCGTGCGCTTGTCCAACCTTTGCCATCAGTAAACCAAACGAATGTAAAACCATCAATTTCTTCAGTTTCCCAAGCAAGGGTTTTATAACTACGTGCTGTTTCATTTAATTTACTACCACCACTACCGTAGAAATTGGTTTCTATTCCATAAATCATATTAGGAGTTTT
>JAFVTZ010000187.1 GCA_017502965.1 Clostridia bacterium | reverse complement strand
GGTTTTATAAGTATATAATAATAGTGAAATAAGGCAAACCGATAGACGGTTAGCCCTCAAAAATTAGTGTTAAAGAATAACCGCTAAAGTTTGGTCGCTTGGGCGGTTATTTCTTTTTTGTAGCCGTTATCACAAGAGTTATGACCGAAATCATAACAATACTAAACTGAAATAAATCCTGAATAGTTATGTACATAGGGCATCACCCCCAAAAAGAGGGCAAAATTTAACCGTCTACCGTAATAGGTTTACCTTATTCCAAAAAATATTTTACTATAATATGACAAACTCTGCAAGATTAAAAATCCTGCAGAGTTTTTGATTTACTTATCGTTTTTAATGATTCCGATTGAAAGGTCTTTAAGCTGAGCCTCGTCAACCTCGGCGGGAGCGCCTGACATCAGTTCGCTCGAATTTGAAACCTTCGGGAATGCGATAACATCACGAAGTGAATCGCAACCGCACATAAGCATTACAAGTCGGTCAAGACCTATACCCATACCGCCGTGCGGGGGAGCGCCGTATTTGAAAGCGTCGGTAAGAAAACCGAACTTTTCGTGCGCCTCTTCATCGGAAAGTCCCAGTGCCTTAAACATTTTACCCTGAAGTTCGGGGTCGGTGATTCTTATAGAACCGCTTGAAAGTTCAACTCCGTTGAGCACCAAATCGTAAGCCTTGGCAAATACCTTTTCGGGAGCAGAGTCAAGGTACTGAACACACTCGTCAAGAGGAGATGTGAAAGGATGGTGCATTGCATCCCAGTTTCCTGTTTCTTCGTTATACTCAAAGAAGGGGAACTCTGTTATCCAGAGGAAATTATATTTATCGGGAATAATATCAAGCCTTTTTGCAACTGTAAGACGGAGTGCTCCGAGAACTGACAGAACAGTCTTTTTGCGGTCTGCAACTATAAGCACGACATCGCCCTTTTCTGCACCTGTGCGCTCATAAATGGCAGACATTTCTTCTTCTGTCATAAACTTTGCAAAAGAGCAGTTGGGAACATCTTCACTCCAGCGGATAAAGGCAAGACCTTTAGCGCCGATACCTTTTGCTTCTTCGGTGAGTTTGTCAATTTCTTTTCTTGTGTAAACTCCTGCCGCGCCTTTAGCAGTAATCGCGCGGACAGTTCCGCCGTTTTTAACAGTATCAGCAAAAACTCCGAAACCGCAGGTTTCTACAATATCCGATAAATCGGTTATCTTCATATCAAAACGGGTGTCAGGCTTATCGGAACCGTAGTCTTCCATGGCCTGAGTGTAGGTAAGTCTCGGTAGAGGAGTTTCGATTTCAACATCCAAAACTTCTTTGAAAAGACGCTTTATATAACCTTCTGCAATTGCATAAACATCTTCAGGCTCAACAAAGGACATTTCAAGGTCAATCTGAGTAAACTCGGGCTGACGGTCTGCGCGCAAATCCTCGTCACGGTAGCAACGGGCAATCTGCATATATCTGTCAAATCCTGAAAGCATAAGCAGTTGCTTGTAAAGTTGGGGAGATTGGGGAAGCGCAAAGAAACTGCCCTGCTTTATTCTGGAAGGAACAAGATAATCTCTTGCACCCTCGGGGGTGGATTTAATAAGGGTGGGAGTTTCTATCTCGATAAATCCGTTATCGTCAAAATAATCTCTTGTTACCTTGGTTATCTTGTGTCTGAGCAGGATATTTTTCTGTATATCAGGACGGCGAAGGTCAAGATAACGGTAGCGAAGGCGAAGTTCTTCGTTGGCATTTGAATCGGGGAGAATTTCAAAAGGCGGTGTCTCGGAAACACCGAGGATTTTGAGTTCTGTTACCTCGATTTCAATTTCGCCGGTGGGAATTTCGGTGTTTATAGATGAGCGGACTCTAACTTTACCGCTTGCCATAACAACATACTCCGAACGAAGCGCGGTTGCTTTTTCGAAAATTTCCTTATCGGTATTATCATCAAAAGCCAACTGCACAATACCTGTGCGGTCGCGTAAATCAACAAATATAAGACCGCCGAGGTCTCTCTGGCACTGTACCCAACCCGCAACGGTTACCTCTTTGCCCTCATCCTGACGGGTGAGAGTTCCGCAATAGTCGGTGCGCTTTATTCCGTTTAATCTGTCGAGAATCATATAAATCTCCTATCTGCCGCAAATTTTATATTATTTCGGCAATGCTTTTAAAAATACGGGCTCTTATTGCTTCGCCCAATTCTTCTACAATTTCATCAATTTTAATTTCGGTTTCTGTGCCTTCGGTCATATCTTTGAGTTTTGCTTTGCCGTTTTCGATTTCATCATCACCTAAAACAAGTGAATATTTTGCCGAAATCTTGTTTGCAAACTTCATCTGAGCCTTAAGACCTCTTGAGCAAATATCAGTTTCTACTGCATAACCCTCACTTCTGAGGTCTGCGCAAAGTTTTGTGGCTTTAAGCGCGGCTTTTTCACCGAGAGGTGCAATATAAAGGTCGCAAGTGGGAGCATCGGGCAGTTCTGTGCCCTGACTTTTCAGCACCATCATAAGGCGCTCGAGTCCCATTGCAAAACCTAAAGACGGAACTTTAGGTCCACCCATCTGGGAAACCAGACCGTCATACCTGCCGCCGCCGCAAACGGTTGACTGAGCACCTATATCTCCCGAAACAAATTCGAAAACGGTGCGGGTATAGTAATCAAGTCCTCTTACAATGTGGGGATTTACGGTATACTCTATTCCTGCCGCAGTAAGATGCGCTTTAACCTGTTCAAAATGCTCGCGGCAGTCATCACAAAGATAATCAAGCACAACCGGTGCTTCTGCGGCAATTTTTGAACATACAGGTGACTTGCAGTCAAGTATTCGCATGGGGTTTCTTTCAAGTCTTTCGCAACAGGTGGTGCAAAGTTCATCAGTTTTGGAACTGAAATATTCTTTGAGTGCTGCATGGTAAGCCTTGCGGCATTCGGGACAGCCGATAGAGTTTATTTCGAGCGAAATATTTTCAATTCCCACACTGCCAAGCAACTGACGGGCAAGTGCTATTACCTCTGCATCTGCCGTAGGCTCTGCCGCACCCATACATTCAACACCGAACTGGTGGAATTCTCTGAGTCTCCCTGCCTGCGGTTTCTCATAGCGATAGCATCCGCCTACATAGCAGACTTTCACGGGCAATGCTCCGTTTACAAGTCCGTTTTCTATAGAACTGCGGATAACTCCTGCTGTGAGTTCGGGGCGAAGAGTTATCGACCTTCCGCCTTTATCCTCAAAAGTATACATTTCTTTCTGAACAACATCGGTAGTATCTCCGACACTGCGTAAAAACACTTCCGTATGCTCAAAAACAGGCACACGGATTTCTTTAAAGCCGTAAAGTCTTGCGGTATCAAGAAGTTTGCCTTCAACAAACTGCCAATCGTGGCTGTCTGACGGCAAAATATCGTTAGTACCCTTTACGGCGCGATTTATTTCTGCCATAAGAATTCTCCTAAATTAACCCTTTTTAATTATTTCGCGCCAGTCAAGGTCGCCGCGTTCAAGACCGTGAATAAGCATCTCGGCTGTGGCGATATTTGTGGCAACGGGGATATTGTGAACATCGCAAAGGCGAAGGAGCGACTGCTCGTCCGGCTCGTGGGCTTTGGGATTGATAGGGTCGCGGAAGATGAGGAGAAGGTCTATTTCATCACAGCCGATTCTTGAAGCAATCTGCTGAGAACCACCCTGCGCTCCGCTTAAAAATCCTGTAATCTCGAGACCGGTTGCTTCTGCAACGGTTTTTGCCGTAGCGCCTGTTGCAACCAGATTGTATTTACTCAGAATTCCGCAATATGCTATGCAGAACTGAACCATCAATTCTTTTTTTGAGTCATGTGCGATTAAAGCGATTGTCATAATAATAAATCCTTTCCTGTCAGATTTTCTTTATTTTGGGCAACAGTATATGTTCCCCGTCAAGACGGCGGGCTATCCTCGAAAAGGCAGCCATTGCTTTTCCCCGTTTTTTGAGCGAATGTGCAACAGAAAGCATTACAAGTTCTTCACTTTCGGGGACAATACCTACAAGCCGTAAGCTTGCGGTATCTATAATACCGTCTATATTTTTATGTTTCATTTTAAGACTTTGTTTGTAAACAAAGCGGTTTATTATAAGGCGCGCATAAAGCTCTGCTTTTGATATCTGCAAAGCCATTGCCGCAGCATCTCTTACAGATACAGGGTCGGGCACTGCTACTGTTAAAAACAGAGAGCCTTTCGGCAGAGAGGAATAAAGCGAAATATCTATTCCTGCAGGAAAATCAAAAATGACTATATCAAAAGTCTCTGTGGCCTCTTTTGCAAAGGTTGCAAAAGAAAAAGCATCAATTTTTCCCGTATCTGCCGGAGCGGGGATAAGTTTGAGATTCGGATGTAACGGACAGGAATAAAGCGCGTCTTCAAGTTCCCTTCCGCAAAGCACATCCGAAAGGTCTAAAACCGTTTCTTTTTCTACTCCGAGCATCAGGTCAAGACATCTAAGTCCCTCATCCATATCAACCAGCAAAACTGATTTACCCTGCCTGCAAAATGCAACGCCGAGCCCTACCGAAACGGTAGATTTTCCGACACCGCCTTTGCCTGAGGTAACAGCAAAAACCTTGCCCATAAATGCACTCCTTTTCCAGATATTTTAGCATATTGTGGTTTTTTTGTCAATTTAAAACAGACATAAAATTAAATTATTGAAGAACTGTAAAAGGGAGTTCTTCCGCATCGGTACTGTCGGTAAAGAAATAGGTATCAAGCATACCTCTTACAGCAAGTGCTGCATTGTAACTCGATTTTCCGTGTTCAAGAACAACCGCTACTGCGATTTCAGGGCTGTCAAACGGAGCAAATGCTACGAATACGCTGTGGTCTGCTTTGTTTTCAACCTGAGATGTACCCGATTTTCCGCCGACTTTGAGCGGATAATCTCCGAGTGCACCTCGACCTGTACCGTCCTCAGTAACCGAAAGCATACCTTCTTTAACGGCTTTTATGGTTGCATCGCTTATTTCCACAACATTCTGAACTTCAGGTTTTCTGTCCTCATAAGTTGTAGCCATATCGTAAGAAACAATTTTGTTAACAAGGGTCGCTCTGTAGTGGGTTCCGCCGTTTGCAAGCGTTGCAACATAATTTGCAAGTTGCAAAGGAGTGAAAGCATACATCTGACCTATTGAAATCTGCAAGGTATGTCCGCCAAAACTGTTTGAAGAAGGTTCAACGATTATACCTGCCGAATCGTCAACCTCAACCCCTGTTTTAGTACCCAAGCCGAACTGTTTGAAATAATCAGTGAGAGTAACTGCGCCTACTCGCCTTCCGAGTTCAAAGAAGAAATAGTTACAACTCTTTGAAAGCGCAGATGTAAGATTCATAAAACCGTGATAATGCATACAGTGGGGTTTATAGTCAGCAAAATAAGAATACTGCCGCACGCATTTGATGGTTTCGCCTTGTGTGTAATGACCGTTTTCGAGAGCGGCAACCGCAACTGCAGGTTTTATGGTGGAACCTATCGGGTAAACACCCTGAAAAGCGCGGTTTGTAAGAGGTCTTGTGGGGTCACTTTGCAGTTTGTTATATTCTTCGCCCATTGTTGCAATATCATAGGTCGGATAGTTTGCGGCGCAGAGTATCTCGGCGCTGTCAATCTTAACCGCAACTGCGGCGGCACCTGTTATTGGACTGCCCTGCGATTTTAGTCTTTTAAAAACTTCTTCAAGAGTGTTCTGGGTACGCCTCTGCATTTTTTTATCAAGGGTCAGCATAATGGTTTTGCCTGCAATGGGCTCTTTAGTAACCTCTTTGCCGATTATGTTGCCCTCTGTGTCAAGGTAATAGGTAAGTTGCCCGTCAGTACCCCGAAGATATTCTTCGGCATAAGCCTCAATTCCGCTTTTGCCGACTTTGTCATTATAGGAATAACCTTTTTCCTTGTATTTATCCCAGTCTTCGGCAAAAATCGGGCCTACTGTGCCTATAAGATTTACAGCAAGCGAAGTGTCAGTATATTCTCTGAAAGGCACAACCTCTACCGTAACTCCGTTAAGGCAGAAAGCCGATTCCGAAACTTTGAGCATCAGTTCTGTAGGGATATCTTCTGCAAAGGTGTAAGGGTAAGAAACCGAAAAGTCTGCAATGGTCATACTGTAACGCACACCCATTATTTTCCGCTTTTCGTCATCCGAATATTTTTCGAGCCCATACCGCTCGGTCATTTCGTCAAAACAGTTTTTGGCTGTGGCATAGTGGGCAAGTTCAAGTGTTTTTATGAGTTTTTCGGTTTTACCGTCCTTTATAAATCCGTAAGGAGCGGTTTTCTCCATGGGTAACTCGTCCATCCACTCTGCAGAATGGGATTCCATAAGATTTACAAGTG
>JAFVTZ010000186.1 GCA_017502965.1 Clostridia bacterium | reverse complement strand
TGTTCAGACGGTGTTTCTTAAAAATACCGTAAAAGAAGAACTTGAAGATGCAAAGGTTGATACTGATGCTTTGCCTTTTGATATCTCGCATTTACTTTATAAACATCCTTATGATATTTCAGGCGGTGAACAGCAACTGGTTGCCCTTGCGAAAGTGCTGGCCTGCAACCCGAAAATTCTTTTATTGGACGAGCCTACAAAAGGGCTTGACAATAATGCAAAACTCAAAATTGCCGATATTTTAAAAAACCTAAAAAAAAGCGGAATGACAATACTCCTTGTAACCCACGATGTTGAATTTGCCGCTCTCTGTGCTGACAGATGCGCAATGTTTTTCCGTGGAAATATTGTATCTGTAGGTCAAACCCGTGACTTTTTTTCGCAAAACAGTTTTTATACTACCGCCTGCGCTCGTATGACCAAAGGTTTTTATGAAAATGCTGTAACCGAAGAAGATGTTTTGAAACTTTGCGAGATAAACGGCGAAAAAGAAGGTGGCTTCAAATGTTAGTTATAAAAAACCGGAATTTTCGCTGTATTTTAAAAATCGCAATACCTTTTCTTCTTATCCCTTTGGCTGTTTTAATAAGTAATTTCGTATTCGGAAAAGTTCATTATCTTTTAATTTCGCTTATAGTGGCGGCTTTGGCAGTTCTGCTTTTTATAGCAGGTTTTGAAAAAAAGCAGGTAGGCTCTCGAAGACTTGTTCTTGCCGCCGTTATGACAGCACTTTGCATTGTGGGAAGATTTATACCTTTTTTCAAACCCGTAACCGCTATAACGGTTATTGCCGCACTTTATCTTGGCGGACAGACCGCATTTCTTATCGGCGCGATTTCGGCTTTGCTTTCAAACTTTTATTTCGGACAAGGACCTTGGACACCTTTTCAGATGATGGCTTTCGGACTTATAGGTCTTATTGCAGGATATATTTAGGATATTCTGATAAAACACAAATCCTTGCTTTTGCTATACGCTGTGATTTCAGGGGTTATTTATTCGCTTATAATGGATGTCTGGACAGTTGTCTGGTATAACGGCGGTATGGATATCGCTCTCTACCTTACTGCGGCTTTAACCGCTCTTCCCCATACACTTATGTATGCCGTTTCAAACTTTATTTTCCTTTGGTTTTTAGCAAAACCGTTCGGAGAAAAACTCGAAAGAATAAAAATCAAATACGGAATATAAAAACAGAAGACCCGAAATTTCAGGTCTTCTGTTTTTTAGTCTAAAATCTGCCTTGCAGTATATTCGTCAGTTATAAGAACATCAATAAGTTTTGTCTTTAATGCTCCTGATATAGCGGTAACTTTTTCGTCTCCGCAGGCAATAGCCACAGTCTGCTTTGCGCTTTTAATATTTTCTGCCGAAGCGCAAAGTGTGTTTTCATAAAGTTTTACAAGTTTTCCGCTTTCATCAAAAAAGTGGGTTGCAATATCCCCTGCGATACCGTCACTGTTCTTACTGTAACCGAAAGTTTTACCGAAAATATCATAAATATCAGTGTTTCCTATGCCGACTATTGCAATATCAGCATCTGCCCAGATATTTTCCATATTCTTGTAATAAGACAGTTTTCTCAGAATTTCACATTCTTCGTTGCTTTCCAGCAAATACGGAAACCACGCATATTTTATATCCGCACCGATTTTATCCGCCATACCTCTTGCCAACTCATTTGAAGAAAAGTATGAATTCTGATTATCAGTTGCACCGAAAAGCGGAAAAACAGTATTTCCGTTTGTGTGCAACTGAGGCATTGTATTTATAAATTCCTGAATAGTTCTTCCCCAGGAAACTGCTATTTTAAGCCCGCCCTTTGCAACTGACGGAAGAATATAGTCTACCGCAGACTTTACCGTCATAAGGCGACGGACCGACTCATTTTTACTGCTCACCCTGCAAACGACACAAGTATCAATCCCGAAAGCATCACATATTTTCTTTTCAAGTTCTTGACAGTCTTTTTCAGGATTGTGAATTTTAATCTCAACTATATTTTCTTTTATCGCATCGTTTAAAAGTCGGGAAACGGTTTGCCTTGAAAGATTCATCAGATCGGCAATTTCCTGCTGAGTTAGTTTTTTCTCATAATAAAGAGTAGCCGCTTCGGACATCAGGATTTTTTCATCACTCATTTTACTGCTCCTCGCTTAACATTCAATTTATTTTACCATTTTTATATAGAACTGTCAACACTTTAACATTTGTCATTGACAAATGTTAAACAAAAGGTTATAATACAAATAAAAATGATAAGGAGTATGAGTTATGTTAGTTTCAATGAAAGAAATGCTCGAAGATGCAAGAAAAAATCACTATGCCCTTCCTGCATTTGATGTAAGCAATTATGAAATGATGAAAGCGGTTTTAGAGGCTTGTGAAGAAGAAAAATCTCCTGCACTGCTTATGGGGCTCGGTGTTGATTTGGAGGGTAAAGGACTTCCCCTAATCACATCAATGGTTAAAGAGGCATCAAATTACTTTGATATACCCGTTTGTTTCCATCTTGACCACGCAACAGATTTTGAGTTTATTAAGAAAGCCTGTGATGCAGGCTTCAGTTCGGTTATGTTTGATGGTTCTGTACTTCCGTTTGAGGAAAACGCCGCAAAAACCTTAGAAGTTGTAAAATACGCCCATTCAAAGGACATTACTGTTGAGGCAGAACTCGGTCATGTTGGTAATGCTATGGTTGGAAACGAGGCTGACAGCGTTCAGAACGAAGACCCTGAAGATACTTTGACTCTCCCTGAGGAAGTTGTTAAATTTGTTGAAATAACCGATGTTGATGCCCTTGCTATCGCTATAGGTACTGCTCACGGTGTTTACAAGAAAACCCCCACACTCAGAATAGACCGCTTGGATGAGATAACTGCAGTTTGCAACCGTCCTCTTGTTTTACACGGTGGCAGCGGAACCCCTGACGACCAGATGCAGAACGCTATCAGACACGGAATCACCAAAATCAATATTTATTCCGATGTTGTAGGTGCTATGAACTCTGCACTCAAAGATAAACTGAACAGTATAACAAATCCGTCTACATGGCCTGTTTTCGTGTTTGAAGATGCAAGAAAACAGATGAAAGAAGTAGTTAAAAACAAACTCAGAACATTCGGCAGTTCAGGCAGAATATAGGTGATAAAATGAAAACAAAAGCAGTTCGCTTATACGGCGAAAACGATTTAAGACTTGAAGAATTTAATTTGCCCGAACTCAAAAACGGCGAAATACTTATTAAAGTAATCTCGGACAGCGTTTGTATGTCTACATATAAAACCGCAAAACAGGGTGCTAAGCATTTGAGAGTTCCCGATAATGTTGCGGAAAATCCCGTTATCGTAGGTCACGAATTCTGTGCAGAAGTAGTTGAAGTTACCGATAAGTGGAAAGGAAAATTCAATGTTGGCGATAAGGTTGTAATGCCGCCTGTACTTTCATACCTCGGCGGTATGCAGACTGTAGGTTATTCTTTCGGGGAAATCGGCGGTGTTTCAACCTATTCGGTAGTTTATGACCATATTATCGAAAACGGATACCTTATAAAACTCGAGAGCGATTCTTATTTCAGCGGTTCTCTTATAGAACCTGCATCCTGTGTTATCAGGGGCTATAAAGCCAATTTGCATCTTGATAAAGAACTCAGACCCTTTACAAATATTAAACCCAACGGTAAAGTTGCAATTCTTGCAGGTTGCGGTCCTATGGGACTTGTGGCTATTGATATCGCGCTCCATGGCGATGTTAAACCGTCACTTTTAGTTGTAACCGACCTGAATAAACAAAGACTTGAACGCGCAAAGCAGATTTTCGACCCTGAAAAGGCTTTAAAAGACGGTATAAAACTTATATTCACTGATTCTTCTGAAAAAGATGAACTGCTCGCCCTTTCAGACGGCGGTTTTGACGATGTGTTTGTATATGCGCCTGTTCCTGCCGTTGTAGAACTTGCAGATGAAATTCTGGGATTTGACGGATGCATCAATTTCTTTGCAGGACCGCTCGATAAAAATTTCAGCGCAAAATTCAATTTCTATAACGTTCATTATGCTCAGCACCATGTTGCAGGTACAAGCGGAAGCACTACCGAGGATATGCACGATATAGTACGTCTTATCAGCGAAAAGCGTATAAATCCTGCTGTTATGATAACCCATATCGGCGGTATAGATGCCGCTATTGACACAACTTTGCGTCTGCCGGAAATTGAGGGCGGTAAAAAACTTATTTACACTCATATAAATCTCCCCCTCACCGCTATTGAAGACTTTAAAATCTTAGGCGAAACCGATGAAAGATTCAAAGAACTCAACCGAATGGTAGAGCAAAACAACGGTCTTTGGAACACCGAAGCAGAAAAATATCTGCTTGAAAATTTTTAAAACATTATAAACGCCCTGAATCCAAGATTCAGGGCGTTTAACTCTTTACACTTTAAGTATATTTAATTTCCTTGCGCCATTTACCGAAGAAATAAATTATAACTCCGGCAAAGCCGTCAAACAGCCATGACACAACCCAACCTATGTAATAACCGTATATACCAATTATCGGAATAAACAGCCAACTTATAATTATTCTTGCAATTGAGCCTGTAACCGTTGTAATAAGCAAAGCCTTCATATGTCCTATTCCGCGGAAGAAATGGTGGAACATATTAGCAATAATATTAAGGCACAAAAACGGCATACAATATCTTAAAAAGTCAACTGTATACCCTACCGCTGTTGCAGAAGC
>JAFVTZ010000185.1 GCA_017502965.1 Clostridia bacterium | reverse complement strand
GGTGCTATCGGCGGCGAGGAAGACGGTGTTGTAGGCAGCGGAGAAGTTGCAGACCCCAAAGAGTGCAAAATGATTGCAGACCTCGGAGTTACAATGCTGGCTGCCGGTATCGGTAATATTCACGGTAAGTATCCTGAGAACTGGGCAGGTCTTAGTTTCGATACTCTTGATGCTATTCAGCAGCTCACAGGTGATATGCCTCTCGTTCTCCACGGCGGTACAGGTATCCCTGCTGATATGATTAAAAAGGCTATTTCTCTCGGCGTTTCTAAAATCAATGTTAATACCGAGTGCCAATTAGCATTTGCTGAGGCTACCCGTAAGTATATCGAGGCTGGTAAAGACCTCGTAGGCAAGGGCTTCGACCCCAGAAAGGTTCTGGCTGACGGTTTTGAGGCTATCAAGGCTACCGTTAAAGAGAAGATGGAACTTTTCGGCTCTGTTGGTAAGGCTTAATTTTAAGTTGATGTATAAAAAATCAGGAGTATAGATTTTTCTATACTCCTGATTTTTTTGTAGGATTAAAATTTTTCGAATCCTATGAGCATACCGCCTTTTTCAGCATAAAAACTGCAAAGTCCCTTGCAGGTATGTATTCTGATTTGAACATTTGGCAAAGAAGATAATATTAAAGATTTCAGTTGATTTGCGGCATCGGGGTTCAGACAGTGTGCAATAATCACTTTGCCGTTTTGAAGTCCCATTTCCTTTAAATGCGAAACAATGATTTCAAGCGCTTTTTTCTCGCCACGGCATTTATTCAGCGGCTCAAGGTCACCTTTGTCGCTCGCTTTGCCAACAACCCTGATACCGAGAATTCCTGCCATTTTTGCCGTAAGCGGACTTACTCTGCCGTTGTTTGCAAGATTTTTCATAGATTCAAGCATAAATAAAAGTCCGGTTTTTTGTGTGTAGTCTTTGACTTTTTGGCATACATCTTCAAAACTTTCGCCATTAAGGGCAAGTTCTCTCATTTTTTCTATAAACAGGGCAATTTCAGGGCCTGCCGTTAAGGAGTTGAGCACAAACACGTGCCTTTCAGGGTGTGCTTCTTCGTAACTTTCCTTTGCAAGGCAAGCGGCGTTGTAACTGCCCGAAAGGGTTGCGGTTATGGTAACGCAGAATATAATATCGGCATTGCCGAAAGCGGCAAGCCAATCGGTCATATTAGGGCAGGATGAGGAAGATTTTCCTTTATACTCTGCAAGGTCGTTAACCATTTTTTCAACATCTAAATTTGAATCGTCAACATATTCATTTTTCGAAGTTATTATTTTAAGCGGTGCTATTTCGAAATCTATATTTTCAAGTTGTTTAAGGTCGCAGGAAGAATCTGCAACTATTTTAATTTTAAGTTCCATAAAATTCCTTTCAATATGTTTTATATGGAGTATTATATTATATTCTGATAAATTTAAAAACCTACCGTGTAAAATTTGAGGTACACTAGAATTGAAACCTTAGTAGAATTGATTTTTATAAACTCTACTGTCGGTAGAATTGCAAAAAAACGCCCTGCAAAGCCTGTTTGCAAGGTGTTTTGAAGTTTAAGATTTTATTTTTTAAAGAATGCTGCCGCTATGGCTCCGGGACCTGCGTGAGCGCCGATAACACTGCCAACAACAGTTGTTCTCGGTTTCCCCGCTTCTTTCCAGATGTGCTCGCTGTCCTCAATATACTTTTCCAGCAGAACATCGCTGAGCCCCGTGTAACCGAGCAGTAAAGGCTTATCAAAGTTTACTCCGCCTGCCTTTTCGATTTCGGTAACAAGCAGATTATTGCCCTGCTTTGAGCCGCGTGCTTTTCCTAACATTAAAATTTCGCCGTTTTTCACTGCAATCACGGGTTTTATATTTAAAAGTCCGCCCGCAAACGCAACCGTTTTTGAAACTCTGCCGCCGCGCTTTAAATATTCGAGGGTATCAACCATCGCAATAATAAGAATGTTTTCCTTTTCTTTTTCAAGGTTTTCTGCTATTTCTTTGGCGGACATTCCGCTTAGAGACAGTTGCAGGGCATATTCTGCAAGTATTCCTGCTCCTATAGTAACAGTTCCGCTGTCCACAACATAAACATTTTCATATTCTGCTGCGGCTATCATTGCGCTCTGATATGTGCCCGAAAGTTTTGAAGAAAGGGTTATTATAACCGCACTGTCACCGTTTTTTGTAACCTCTTCAATAGCGGATGCAAAATCGGCGGGTGTTGCCTGACTGGTGTGTGGCATAGTATCGCTTTCAATAAGTTTTTCGTAAAATCTCTGGTGGTCAATAGTTACACCGTCAATAAATTCTTCGTTCCCGAAATGAACCGTTAAATGAACTGTTTTAAGTTGCGCTTTAATTTCGGGTGTGACATCTGCGGTTGAATCAATAATAATCTTAACTGACATAAATTTCTCCTGTTTTAATGGTTTTTGGGCAAACCATCCTGACACAGTTCTTTGAGATTGTTGCATATAAGGTCTAAAGTATCATAAAAAACCTGTCTTTTTTGGTCGTCAAGACCGTCTCCTGCCATTTGAACGGCAAGTTTTGCTCTTTCGCAAACGTGTTCTGCGGCCGCTTTGCCCTCTTTAGTCAGTTTTAGTATGCCCCGATAAAGGTTGCGGTTTACACTGTGTTTTTCAACAAGACCTTTTTTCTCCATTATCGACATCATTCTTGAAACATCCGATTTGTCTTTTGAACAAAGTTCGCAGAGCTGAGGTGCAGTTATTCCTTCGGGGAAACGGTAAAGTGTAGTAAGATATACCGCGTGCGGACCTTTGAGCCCGTATTTCTCCATCTCTTCCGATGCGAGTTTGTGCCAATAGCGCGAAATTTCTGAAATCGCTAATGAAAAGCGTTCAAACCTGTCAAGCATAACGCCGCTCCTTTGTTCTCAAAATCGAGGATATTATACAATATAAATGTTGAAATGTCAACATCTCGGGTATAAAAACAGCCTACCGTTAAGATAGGCTGTATCTTTATACAATATCATAAACCTCAACAATGCCGCTTTTGTGGTAAAGAGACGGGGTTATCAGCAGGGAATAGCCTCTGCCGTTATCGGCAGTCCATTCAGCAGGTTTATGCCTCGGAACGGCTGTCGCTCCGAGGAGCATCATAATCGCTCCGCCGTGCATTATAACTCCTGCATTTGTGATACCCTTTTCGAGCATATCCATTACGATAAGGTTCAGTCCTATGCAAAGTCTTTGAATAAACTCGCCGTTGTCTTCGCCGTTTGGTGGTGCGGCGGTTTTTCCTGCCGCCCAGGCTGCAAAATCGGGATTACCCTCAAGTTGAGCCGCGGTTTTTCCCTCAAAATCGCCGAAATCGTATT